>JAUMAI010000333.1:0-16007 GCA_032116775.1 Pirellula sp.
TTGGTGGCCGATGCCCCACTCGATTTCTTTCCTTTTCCGAAAGCCAGATCCCAGCCATTTGAATACTTGTTGTTTGTGCCAACTCGGGTAATGGTCACAGTCCTTCTCTCCTTAGGTAGCGGCAGCTGAAACTCCCTCAGTCGACTTCACCGTGATGTCGATATCTGTGGGGCAGCGTTGATATGCTGGTGGTATTTCTCACAATTCAGATTTGTTATCGATTTCTGCGATCGCGGTCAACCCTTAACCGTGCTTACCAATGTTTTTCCCATCGGTAACAGCCTAAATTTTGATGAACTAGCGCGACAGGCCATTGGCATCGCAAATGCGAACTTACTTGCACATTATGGATAGCGTCGTTCAGTGTGGGTTTCAAAGAAGGACAATCTGTGGAAGTGCAATGTAGGCGAATCACTTACTCTGCAGGTTCGTTTGGCTGAACAACTGGTGGGTCCGTGTCAGGGGAAGTTGACCAAGTGGTGAAAACAAAAACAGGCGCATCCGGAAGCTTCATGACTTGAACAATCCAACTGCCAGGAAAACCGTTACGTGCATCGCGATAAGGGATAAGGTAATCGCAAACAAATTGATCCATGGCCGATCGGGCTTCGCTGCGAGCCTGGTCTAGTTGTGGGAGTACCCCAGCCTCTTTCGCTAGTTTGCGAATTGAGTCGGTCACTTCACTGGCCGACATGCTGTCATCTGGACCCTGGGCTAGGGTATTTTCGAGTTCTTGAGCTGCCGCGATTTGTTTATCCCAGCGTCGAATCAGGCGGAAATTCTCTCTTTGGGTTTGCCAATTCGCTGCGATATTGGGAGGGCTATTGGCTTCTTTTTGGGCCGGTTCAACAAAACGATCAATCTGTTCGTAGAAGGACTCTAGTTTAGAGGCAATGACGGGCCAGCGAGCTTGAAGTTCTTTTTCCTGGTTGGAGAGACGTTGGTAAAACAGCAGGCCAGTGGGCATCAGCACCAGTGAAATCAGGATAATGAGCCCCAGAGCAGCGGCCATCCAAGTTCCTGATATACCCTGGGGAATCCTTGGCGAAGCTTGGGCTGTAAGGTTTGGCTGGTTGGCTGGTCGCTCAGGAGATGCGGAATTTGAGTTATTGTCTTCCATAGGTGATTGACGTCCTTTCTTAGGTTAAACTGACGTCGCTTTTCCTCTCCCCGCAGTTTGGAGTTTCAACATGTTAAAGAGTCTATGGTTAAAGTTTTCGTTAGGCTTAGCCACCGCGCTATCCCTTACCCAACCGGGAATTGTTATGGCACAAACCTCTCTGGGCCGCATTGAACGGCTTGACCCCGCTTTGGATAAAATTCTTCCTTCGACGAGCCAATTGGAAATACTAGCCGATGGCTTCACTTGGACGGAAGGCCCACTTTGGAGAACTGACGCTCGAGGCGGTTATCTTCTCTTCACCGACATTCCTCGCAATTCCATTTTTAGCTGGAGGGAAGGGGAGGGAATTAAGTTATTCATGAATCCTTCGGGCTACACCGGGGTCGAGTATTACGGACTGGAGCCTGGAGCCAATGGCCTCTTCCATGATTCCATGGGGCGTTTGGTGATGTGCGAACATGGAGATCGGCGGGTAAGCGTGCTCACTGAAGGGGGTGGCAAGCGAACCTTGGTTGATAATTATCAGGGTAAGCGGCTGAACAGCCCTAACGATGGTTGTTGTAAATCAAACGGTGACATCTACTTCACCGATCCACCTTACGGACTTCCAAAACGCTACGAAGATCCGCGACGTGAGTTGGATCACTGCGGTGTTTACCGCTTGAGTAAAGCGGGTGAGTTGACTCTGCTAACCACCGCCTTGGAGCGACCGAACGGAATTGGATTTTCTCCCGATGAAAAGACTCTCTACGTGGCTCAGTCCGATCCAGCGAATCCGATTTGGATGGCGTTTCCTGTGAAAGAGGATGGTACGCTCGGTGAAGGTAAGTTATTTGCGAGTGCCAAGGATCGCGTCATCAAGGATCCGGGGTTGCCGGACGGCTTGTCAGTAGATCTTGAAGGTAATGTTTGGGCTTCCGGACCAGGTGGTATTTGGATTTTCTCACCGACTGGAAAATTGTTAGGCAAGATCTTCACAGGAGAACGCACCAGTAACTGTGCCTTTGGTGAAGATGGCAAAACCTTATTTGTTACCGCAGATACCTACCTCTGTCGAATTCGAACCTCTGTCACTGGTGCAGATGTGGCAGGCTTGAAGAAAAAGTAGTCGTCAATCTTCATATCTCAAACGCTCGCCGACATTGATGAGCGTTATTCACAACCGTGTGGTCCGCCGACGCTTTTAGCGACTCGGGCCGCACGGTTTTTTTATTTGCCGTGCAAGGATACTGAGTTGGCCAGTTACCGTTTGGCTCTTATTGCCGCATCGCTTCCAGCGGGTCAGCATGGCGGTAATCAATAACGAGCCATTCACTGTTTTCACGGTAAAAAGTCACACTGATATATCTCGCACCCCGAAACACTTGCCCACTGAGAGACACTTCGACAAAGACATTAAATTCAGCTTCTGCTCGCGGACGTTTTGAGTCTCCCTCGACTTCGATCGAATGAATTTTAGAAACACGAGCCTCTGAAAACTCGTATTTAGGGAGTTCTTTTTTAGCCAGCTCAATTGTGTTTACAGCCGCGGGATGAATGGCTGCGATTACCTTGTTACGATCGTTTTTTTCGAGGTCAGTTGCAATCTCAGAGATTCGAGCGATGAGCTCTTCCCGATAGGTAATGACGCCTCTTTCGAGGATCAGTAATCCGATGGTTCCTATCAACAAGCCGGCAGCCGTCCATATAGCCGCTTTGTGACCGGTATTCATCCATACGATGGCTGCAACGACCGTCAGGGCGATTCCAGTGAGGCCAAGAGATATGGGGCTTTCAAAGAGTAATTCATTCATGCAGGATGTGCTGAGTTAGTCAGCCCTTTTACCATCACGTAGCGTCTTGAAGTAATCGCGAGTTTGTTCTTGTCGCGACTTAGGCAGTACTTCACTATCCAGTGCCTCTGCATTATCGAGTTGTTCGCTCTCAATAGACGCTTTAACTTCTTCTCGAGATACACCTTTGCGATTGGCTCCCCCTACCCTGCCCCCGAAAGTTGTTTCGCCTTTGCGTATTTTATCTCGAATCTGCGAATCTATCGTATCTGTCTGATCCTCGCTCTCGGGGCGTTCGCCGGCCCCCTGCCCTTCACCAACGCCAAAGCCTTCTGATTTACCACCTTTGCCCTTAGGGTCCCTGCCAGCAGTTTTACCTCCAGAGTCGCTCTTACCCGTGCCTGATTTATTGCTCGATTGCCCGCTGGAGGAAGGTTGGCCCGATTTACAATTCTCGCATCCCTTGCCCTGGCACTGCTGGCAATTCATTTTGTCTTTGGATTGCTCCAGTTCCTGCATCATTTCATCCAGTTGACTCTCTTCTTTCATCTGCTCGGACATCTCTTGAAATTCGTCCGAGAGTTCCTGCAATTTATCCGCAGCCTTTTGTGCATCTCCTTGCTGCAAAGCATTTTGGGTATCTGCCAGTTGTTGAGCGATATCACGCATTTTGTCCATTTGAGCTGCATTGGCTTCAAGCTGTTCTAATTGTTTTTGTGCGTCTGCCGCTTGTTGCATGTCACCGGCTTGCTGTGCAGCTTGGATCTTTTTCTCCAGTTCCTGCCGTGCTTTATCCTGATTTTCGGCTGCTTCCCGAAGGGCTGATTCCATTTGCTTTAATTGCTCAGTCAGCTTTTGCTTATCTTCTTCGGAGAGTTCGTTTTTCTCGAGTTGCTGTCGGAGTTTATCGACTTCATTTTTGGCGGCCTCGAGGTCACCCTGTTCAATCGATTTAGCAAGCTCTTCAGCAGGACCATCGTTTAAGTCCTTTAGATTTTCGAGGTTCTTTTGCAGATTTTCGGCGCTACCAACTTCTTGGCGACGTTCCTGTATTCGCTCTTTTAGTTCGTTGAGCTTGCTCAGAACTTCAGCTTTTTCGAGTTTACCTTCACGTTGCATTTTTTCGAGTTCTGACTCTAGTTGGCGAAAGAGATCGGCGACCTCGGTCAGGCCTTTCTCTTCAGCATCAAGTCGTTTTTTGCGGAGTTGCTCCAGCAATGGCTCAGTTGAGTTCTTGACTTGAGTTGCGGTGGCTTTGGCTTCTGTTTGTGCCACTTGAGTAGCAGCATTTTGCGCATCGGGAACAAACCATAAGGCGAGTAAGGCGAGCAGCGGAATGGTCAACCATAGCGAGGTTCGCGGAAGCAAGAGAGGAAAATGATCACGAAGGTCAATCGTGGCTGCTTTGCTCGAGGCGTCTGCTAACAAGGCTTGCGTTAAAGGGGAAGCGTCTGGCGATGAGCCGATAGACCAAGCTGATGATAAGCGTTCGCGTAATTGATAACGGCGGTCAACTTCCACAGCGCTGCTGAGGGACGAGGGAGAGTATCGAATGACGCGCAGGCAGGCATGGCCGATGGTCGCCAAGATTGCCGCAATGATCCAGCCACACGTCCATCCAACTTGGTCAACACCGAGCGGCAATAATTTACTTATTGAGATAGCTATGGCAGCCAGAGCCAAATAAGCCGTTAAGCATCTTGGGATAGTTACCAACAGGTCGCCGATGATTAGTCGCCGACGCGCTTCGCGAACTAAGCGTTCAACGATGTCCATGCTTTGGTCCCCCTATATCGTAAGATTATAAGGGGACGCGAGCTAATTAGGAAACAGAATTACTTCGAATCGCCGCAGTTCTATCCGTTGGCAACACACTCGAGCGAAGCTGAAAGTTCAGGGAGCTAGCCACCTATAACGACTCTTCACTAAAAAATAGCTGCTTCGGCATCTGCCGCAATATCTTCGCTGGGGTCATAGGGATGGAAATTGCGGGCGACACGATGGCCTACGATACCCAAGAATAAGCGACGGAAAGCTGTTTCATCGGTGCCTGTGATGGGCTGCCCACCAACGCTGGGGAATGAGTAGTTGAGCATGGAGGTTTTATAAACCGGTTTATTCGGTTTTCCAACTTCGTAAACGGTTGTGTAGACACTGCAACTGCCACGGTACAGCGTGTCGCCATCGCGGAGTTGGAGTTCAGTGAGGTCGACAGCCACGACATAGTCAGCTTTGACACCCTTGCCAATGGCTTCGTAATCCAGGTCTTCCCAATATTGTTCGAGTGTCCATTTTTCAACTTGATCTTGAGGGACAAGTTCAATTTTTTCGACGTTGGCCAGCATTCTTTCGCGGATGTAGCGCCCCAGCATAACGACCGATTGGTCATTGGTGCCTGCTTCGCTATTGACAACCACGGCCACTCGCTTCCCCTCCAGCTTATCGCATGGAGCCGGAACTTTCCGACCTTGGATGATGTGGATCAAATTAGCCAAAAGGGAAACACACCCCGTACTTGTTACCGTTGTCGTGAGAATAAACGACATCATGAGGACGCCAAAGATCTGACGTGTCGAGGCGATACTGCCCAGCGTTCGAACCATTTGAAACATCCCTGTCTCGACGAAAACGAATTGCCTATCGGAACCATTGAAACGCCCCTGGAACAAGGTTAGCCCAGAGGCCATCCGCTCCAAAGACGCCAACTCCACTGAAGAGCGATAACAAAAATGACTAGGCAAAGCCAGAGCAATGTGAAGCGACTTAGCCAATTCTCAGAAGTGCTGAAGCCGACAGTAGATCTCCAGAGACAAACAGGAACTGCGATCATGGAAGTTAGGCCAAGAAGAGTTCCGCCTAAGCTAGCATCAAAGGCTTGAAATAGATGGCCATTCATTAAATGGGACCAAGAGGTAGTCATGCCGCACATGGGACAGGCAATTTTCCAAAGCACGATGAAGCTGCACTCACCGAAGCCTAGCTGCTGATGGGTTCCAAAACCTTGACTTGCCGGCTCTAAATTGCTAGCAATGGTCAATAAAACAGCCAGAGTGAAGGCTGTCGCCACCAAGAATATTCGCAGCCAAACTGGCAAGCGAACATGCATCGATGTTAGCTGGGACACGTTAGTTGCCTAAGTCTTTTTCGCAGAAAGTTAAACGCCCTATTTTTTGGGCTAAGCCGGTTCTTCGACACGCATCGATCCAGGTACAGGAAATTCGCACATCTTCGGTGGCAACGGAAAAGCTCACGGGTCGCATCGTCAACGTAGCTTCCAAGACGGATTCAATTTTTCGCCCCAAGATACTCTCGAAGGATCCGCTCATACCAACATCGCACTGGAAGGCGGTTCCTTTGGGCAGAATTTGTTCATCCGCAGTGGTGACATGGGTGTGCGTTCCCAGGACAGCACTTACGCGGCCATCCAAAAAGCGACCCAGCGATTGCTTATCGCTAGTCGCCTCCGCATGAAAGTCGACTAGGACAAGTGCGGGGAGCGGGGAATTGATGTTTAAGTGATCGCGGTTATGTGTTTGATTTTCGTAGGTGGCAAGTTCCTTGAGGACTTGATCTGCAGCGTGAAATGGGCAATCAACAGGCTTCATAAAGACTCGCCCGATGAGACTGATTACGTAAAGGCGCTTGCCAGATGGAAGCGTCACTACAGCCCAACGATTGCCTATCGCTTCTGATGGATAATTAGCAGGTCGAACGATATTGCTTCGTTTTTCGAGGACTTCCAGAATTTCGCGTTTGCGATAGATGTGATCTCCCATGGTGACCACATCGATACCTGCCTGAATCAACTTCTGAAAATCTTTGCTCGTTAGTCCCGAACCGTCGGCCGAGTTTTCCGCGTTGGCTACGACCGCCGCCAGTTGCAATTGCTCTTTCAAGCGTGGAATCGCTTGGCAAACCAGTTGCGTGCCTGGTTTGCCAACGATGTCGCCGATCAACAAAATGCGATCATGTTCGGGAAGTGGAGCCGGGGGAAGCGGAATCACCTTAGCGCGCCACCTCAGTGAAGCGTGATTCTCTAACCACGGTCACTTTGATTTCACCGGGATAGGTAAGTTGCTGTTCAAAGGCTTCGGCAATATCGCGGCAAATCTTTGCGGCCTTTGCATCATCGGTCTCGCGGGCATTAGCGATAACTCTGAGCTCGCGACCAGCTTGAATGGCAAACGCTTGTTCGACACCCGTAAATCCTTTCGCAATGGTCTCGAGTTCTTCCATACGTTTGATGTATCGTTCGAGCGATTCACGGCGAGCACCAGGGCGCGATGCGCTGCAAGCATCGGCTGTAGCCACAATCAGCGTGTAGGGGTATTCGGTTACCAGTAGATCATGATGTCCGAGAGCTGCATGGACCACGATTTCATTTTCGCCATGGCGCTTAAGAAGATCTGCGCCGATTTTGGGGTGACCTCCTTCTAGCTCATGGTCGGCGGCTTTGCCGATGTCATGCAACAGACCTGCTCGGCGAGCCAAGTCGCCATTGAGGCCAATCATCTCAGCCAGCATTCCTGAGAGAAATGCAACTTCAACGCTGTGACGCAAAACGTTTTGGCTGAAGCTTGTTCGGAAGTGCAACCGGCCAAGCATGTAGAGTACTCGTTCATGCAAACCGTTGACGTTGACTTCCTCCGCAGCTTCTTGCCCTTTTTTGCGAATGAATTGCTCAATTTCGCTGGTGGTCGCTTGTACGATTTCTTCGATACGCGATGGATGGATGCGGCCATCGGCGATCAATTTATCGAGCGATTGCCTCGCGATTTCGCGTCGGACTGGATCAAAGCCGCTGACGATAACGACACCGGGAGTGTCATCAATAATAACATCGACACCAGTCGCTTTTTCGAATGCTCGGATATTTCGGCCTTCTCGACCAATGATGCGTCCCTTCATTTCGTCGTTGGGAATATCGACGGTGCTGGTGGTTGAGTCCGCAGTGTGCGCGGCAGCGTAACGTTGCATTGCAGTCAGCAAGATTTCTTGTGACTTCTGATCGCAAAGCTCTGTTATCCTTCGCTCATGTTTTAGGATCCGCGTACCGATCTCCTGCGATAATTCCTTCTCCAGCAACTCGTTCAATTGCTTTACGGCTTCATCCTTCGACATGCCGCTAACTTTTTGCAAGACTTGCTGCTGCTGTTGGTAGATTTTCTCTAATTGCTCATTGCGGCGATTGGCATCGGCTAAGCGGTCTGCTGCTTTACGCTGATTCGCTTCCACCATCTTTTCTTGCTTGCGTAAATCGTCTGCTAATTGCTGCAAACTTTCTTCACGGCGGTCGAGCATTTTCTCGCGTTTGCGGGTTTCGTCCCGTTGTGCTGCAAGCTCACGATCGATCGATTGCTGAGCAATGAGCTGTTTCTCTTTGGCTTCCAATTCCGCTTGTTTGGAAACATTGGCTGCCTCACTGCGAGCTTGATCGATAATCTTTTTGGATTCCGTCGCCGCATCCTTGAGACGGAGACGATCGAAGATTTTGATCAGGGCAGCACCAACGATAACTGCAACAACCGCGATGATGCCGTATATGACCGAGGCTGGAGTCGATTGGCCAAAGAGAGGGACGAAGATGTCCGTGTGGGGCGATAATGTGTCAAAGCATGACAGCTCTATCGACCAAGGTAATTGTAATTCGCTCACGATAGTGTCCTTTGTTTCCAAAGGTCACACAACTCTTTTCTTCGTTCCAAACTCACTTAAGACGTTGCTGTCGACAATGCACCAAATGGCAACTGTCGGCCTAAGTACCTTTTCCTCCGATCGTTTTACTTACAGCCCGCAATCAAAGTAACCCAAGGTCACGTTGACCATGTTGTAAACCGAACGTTCATCATTTGGACGTCGGATACCATTTCTGGTTTTCACTGGTCGCGTTCGTCGGAACGACCCATTTGGTCATTCCATGATTACATGTGGCGGTCGCATAAAACGAAATTCGAGGAGCGTAAGGCCTGCCAGCAAAAGTGCCTGGGCTGACGTTGCGGTGTTGTGTGCAACCATCAAGTTTTCGGAAAATCGGACAAGGTATATCTGGGGAGCATTAACTCATGACCAGTCTTAAGCATCGTCTCGCCACTTGCCTGCTGGCAAAGGACTGTACCAATGAGTCTCTAATGACTCATAGAGTATTCGTTGGTACCAACTCTGCGCTCAAAGCGATGTTGGCAATTAATCACGATGCGAAAAAGTAGCTGGATTTCTCTGCGGCTTGCTCTGCTGCCTGTCGATCGATCTTTCCGTAAAGCATGGAGGTTAAGTCACCCTCTCCCGGTTAGTGCCCTCACACTTGCAAAAGTTGCAAAGGACTTTGTCTTAAAAGTGAGTTGAATCGATAGTGTTCTGTTTTCTTACCTCGTTTTCACACATCCACCTACGACGACGCTGAGTGAATCGCTTTGGACGTCTCTTGGTACCCGCATCGAAAGGACTGCGCACTGGCAGTTCTCTGAAACCTTGCGCCATGGTTTTGTTTCTTGCGAAGCGGCGACCTGAGTTCCTTAACACAGCCAACCCATTGAGTCTGGGAGTCTGCGTACGTGGATCGAGAGACACCGGCAGAAACATCATCCAATCGCTTGCGGTTGGAGTCACTCAAAGGGCCGCTGAAGGCTCTGTAAAGTGCTATGTGAAATGAATTAAAAAAGGTTGTGTAACTTGGATTTTTCTGGTTAAAAGTTGGTTTAGTCAGTTATTACGCCAAATATGTAAAGAGCCTCAGTGGCTCGCTAGTCGTAATGTACCAGAATCGAGCGACGGGCGAAACTCGACCGACCGGCGCTTCGACAACAACGCGATTTTTTTCTCGGTTTTTACCGTTTGTCGATAGGTGCTGGATTTTGCCAAAAAACGTTCCGGTAAACTGTATAGGTTTGATAAGAAAAGTAACTGCTGCCGGTGGGAGTGTTTTTGTGGATGGGGAATCCTTGGGCGGTTGGATATCAAACCATAGCGTATTTCATGGTTTTCCCATACGTTTTGTCGCTATTCGACATTGATCCAGATACACCTAACCTGAGATGGCGTTGTGGATGAGCACTTCTGATAAGACATCTTTGGCTGTTAACCATGACTTCTAATTATTTATCCCCCAAACAGTCCATCGAAACTTTGTGGCCACCCCATCGCTGGAGCGATATGACGGTGATTGTTGGGGTCAGTGGGGGGGCTGATAGTGTCTGCCTGCTTCGCGTGTTGCACAGTTTGAGCTTAAGCCAGGATCGTCCCGCTAAAATCGTTGTGGCCCATTACAATCATCGGCTCCGGGGAGAAGCGAGTGACGGAGACGAGGCATTTGTTCAGTCTTTGGCTCTGCGGTTAGGGCTGGGGTTCATCGGGGGGCGTTCCGAAGTGAGTGGTGGTGGCGGGGAATGTCTCGCGACGCGAGGTTCCGAAGAGCAATGGCGCCGCGATCGTTACGAGTTTTTCGCTGCAGCGGCGGGTAAGTTTGGAGCTCGGTATATCGCCCTAGGACATCATGCAGAGGACCGAACAGAGACGGTGCTTCATAACCTCCTCCGAGGTACGGGGCTCGCCGGGCTATGTTCACTCAAGCCTTTTAGAAGTTTTGCTGACGATTGGGTTTTAACGCGACCCTTGCTGAGCACAAATCGTGCGTTGATTCGAGAGTATTTAAAAGACTTGGGACAGGCTTATCGCGAGGATGCCTCGAACGAATCTGGAGAGTTCACGCGAAATCGAATTCGGCTTGAGTTGATGCCGAAGCTGCGAGAAATGGGTTTTCCAAACTGTGACTCGGCACTGATTCGACTGGCGGAACAAGCCCATGAGTTGCAAGAATGGATGGACAGTCTGGTTGATCCATTGATCGAGCAATTGGTTCAGCGGCGCTCCGATGGATTCCAGCTTGAGCTATCAGGACAACAGCAAGTGGCTTGGCCCGTGATGAGAATGCTGCTGGTGCGGCTGTGGAATCAATTGGGGTGGCCTTTGGGGGAGTTAAGCATGACGCATTGGTCAAGAATTCGTGCCGTACTTGCGGAAAACAATAAAAGTTCCGACACCAAGTTTCATTTGCCGGGAGGTATCCTGATTAGTCGAGGTGAGACTCATTTTACAGCGCAGTTACTCTCGCAATCGAATTCACGATAAGCTGAATTCACGATAAGCACGATAGATGCCTATTCGAAGCCTAGCCACAAGAGATTGTTTTCTCAGATGAAATCATCACCCAGCAAACCGGATCGATTGTTGATTCGACAGGCAACTCTAAGTTTTTCCAATGGTGCTGCCGAAGGCTTGAGTTATCGCTGGCCAACAGGCCAATATTGTGCGATCCACACTGCGCAAGGAGTGGTTGGATGTGGAATTTTTGATACTAAAATTGCATCACATTTCTCGATGGCGTTCGCGATCGCGCGGGGAACACCGGACCATCCTTTGGTAGAGCCAGAGGATTTATTAACAGCGAAAATTGTCGATGTGAGCTTACCCGCTGAGAAGTTGGGGGTTCGGGTCGGTATGTCTGGTGCCGAAGCTGTTGAAGTTCTTTTAGCAGCTTCTCCGATGACGGGTGAAGTTTAACGATTCATGGTTTTCTTACGAAGAAAGTCGATTGGTTAGCAACACAATCGCTCTAGACCGTAAACGAAGACCTATTCGTTCTCTTTAAATAGCTTTTAGCGTCACGCCGATAACCTATCTTGCCTGGGTTTCTCAGGTATCCAGGTTTGCCTAGCAAGTAAATCCTCGCAGGATGCGGAGTAATTGAGATCTATGACGGAACATTCCATCGGGCAGCCCAAGTTGCCCTTGGTTCGTGAGTTAGTGAAGGACGAGATTTGTGAACGCCATCAACTGGAGAAGAACGCTTTCCCGATGACCGAGCGAATGATAGTTCGCCAAGGTCGTCCTTGTGGGATGTTTTTTTGCATGCACGGACCGCGCAGTATTCGGATAACGGCGGTCTGGGACATGGCACGGCAAGCGGTGATACTGTACGACCCGCTGGGACAGCGCGATGCAGTTAGGCTTTTGCCGGCAGACTGACGGACTCCATACGGAATGAGTCGCGTTGGATGCAGTGAAACGCTGCCATGAAGTGAGCAACAAGAACATACCAACAGAGGAGCAAAGGAATGCTGATATTATCCCGCAAAGAAGCAGAGAAGGTTTATTTGGGAAATGACATCGTGCTGACCATCATTCGAGTGGCGGGTGATAAGGTACGAATTGGCATTGAGGCCCCGAATAACGTTCGAGTTCTGCGGAATGAACTCCAGAAAATTGATGAGCAAAAGGAGGTGCAAGCATCGCTGCAAGTCGTGCGTCGTGCGGCCTGACGCGAAGCAGTTGATGTGAGAATGGAAGCTAATAGCGAATTGCGGCCAATTGATGGCTCAGGCTTCAAGTGGCGAATGATTGGACAACGTCAAGTGAAAGAAAAGTGCTCAAGCGACTTTGAGAAGCGGAGCGATAGCCAAGTTCCCGCAAGGTCACCTTCGGATCCGTAGATCCTAAGTAATTGCCGAATTCCTTGACAGGTTCCCATTCCCTACTTTTGAATGCGATAAAGTGAAATGCTAGCGGCAAGCCATGTAACCTCTCACAAAGCCCTTTCAGAGGATTGAAAGGGGCTCGTCCATGCAAGCGGCTGTATCCGGAATGACCCACCGGATACAGCCGTTTTTTTTTGGGCTATATCAAAAAAACTCCTCAAGGTGGTTGGTTTGGGAGGTTTGCGTGGAGTGGGGTGGGTGCGGTTGGGAAAAAATAGCCCAATGAGTACATTTTTCCCTTGCCTTCGCTTAATATTTTGACAACGGCTGTCAGCTACAGTAGCCTAATAAGGTTAGGTAGTTGAACCGAACCGCATCTTGATTGTTACGCACCACTGGCCATTTTGGCGTGTTTGCTGAGAAGCCCGAGCTTCAACGATAGGCACCGTAGAGATAGGCACCGTAGAGATAGGCACCGTAGAGTTAAGCACGGTAAAGCAGACTTGGTGAAGCCGACTGAAAGACGTTCAAGCGATTTCAGGCGAGCAGTGTGTTGAGATGTGGGATGTGGTTCCAAGCCAGACTGATTCCTCCCCGGGAAACTAAAGTTCCCCGCAGCCCACCAAGATTCTGAGTCGATTACTTCCTTCAGGGGGTGTTTTCTGAGGGCGTCGATTCGTATCAGATTGTAGTTTGCGATACTTGCATTGGTTTGAAACTGAGACAATGTGAAGCGAACCCTAGTTTTTCTAGCGGATCGCTGCATAATTTTATCATAGATCACGGAAGTTCGTATTTAGGGTGGCCCTAGGGGGTATCCTTGCGACCTTCTAGTCACCCAAAAAGCTTGGCCGATATAAATGATAAATATAGCGGTTGAGTCGCGGTGCCAGGGTTAAGTTGCCTTTGTTGCTAAGACTAGTTGTTAAGACTAGTTGCTAAGACTAACTGTGTAGATTGTGTTTGTTCATTTACAAGTCTGTTTCTTGTCGAGAAGCAGAGCTTTACGTTGTAAAGACAATTAGGGAGTAGGTGCGAACGATGCGATGTCAGGGAAACATTTTCAGTCGTAGAGGATTCTTGACGGTTGGTGCAGTCGGTGGGCTCGGCCTGTCACTAGGTGATTTGCTGCGTCTTCGCGATTTGCGAGCCGATCAAAAGAACTACGATTTTGTTGAGGCCAAGGCAGACAGCGTTATTCACATCTTTTTGCCAGGTGGTATGGCGCACCAGGAGTCATTTGACCCCAAGCCTTACAGCCCTTTGGAGTTCCGTGGTGAAATGGGAGTCGTGAAGACCAACACTGGGGATATCTTCAGTGCGACGGTTCCCAAGTTGGCAAGCATCGCCGATAAAATGACGGTGATCCGCTCGATGACCCACGGCGAAGCTGCCCACGAGCGTGGTACTCATAACATGTTTACTGGGTACAAGCCAAGCCCAGCCTTGATTTATCCAAGTTTCGGTAGCGTGATCAGTCACGAGTATGGTCCACGCAACAATTTGCCTCCATACGTGTGCATTCCAAACGTTCCTAACGAGTTTGCTGGCAGCGGTTATTTGAGCTCTTCCTATGGTCCATTCAGCTTGGGTTCGGACCCAGCCAACAATGGATTCCGTGTGATGGACTTGAATCTGACCGGTGGAGTTGATGCCGAGAGATTTGCTCGTCGTCGCTCTGCTTTAGAAGCTGTCAACGAGTACTTTAAAACAAAGCAGCAGTCGGACAATGTGTCTGCTTTGGATACTTTCTACGAGAGAGCTTATAGCCTGATCAGTTCTGACAGCGCTCGCGAAGCCTTCAACATCGAAGCTGAGCCAGCTGCTCTGCGCGATCAGTACGGCAGAAACACAGCTGGTCAACGGTTGCTTATGGCACGTCGTCTCGTTGAATCTGGCGTTCGTTTGGTAACGTTGACCTACGGTGGCTGGGATATGCATACCGGTATTGCCGGTGGAATGCGAAATCAGATGCCAGCGCTCGATCAAGCTTTATTCACGTTGCTAAATGATCTTGAGCAACGCGGCTTGTTGGACCGTACCTTGGTGATGGTGTCCAGTGAATTTGGACGTACACCTAAGATCAACAAAGATGCTGGCCGAGATCACTGGCCGAAGGTTTTCAGCGTGATGCTGGCTGGTGGTGGCATTAAGCGTGGCCTTGCTTACGGTACCTCTGATCCAACAGCGTCGGAACCCGACATGGATCCAGTAAGCCCAGAAGATTTGGCAACCACGATGTATCGCTTGCTAGGCATTGTAGCTGACAAAGAGTTGATGGCTCCGGGGGATCGCCCAATTGAAATTGTTGATGGTGGCAAAGTCATCGACGGTATCTTGGCATAAACAACAGAAGTGAGATGAAGTGATGCTTGGGCTAGTTGCTGGCTGAGCACTCCTTAGCTCTCACGAGAAATTAGGAACCCTTTTATTAATTTCTTTCAACAGCCCGTGTGACTTGCTTCACCGGGCTGTTCTTTAAGCTGATGTCAATCAAGAAATTGAGTGGGCATTAACTTGAACCCTAAAATGGTTTTCAGCACTGACTTGATATCGTTCGATTGCGGAAGAAAAGTACTTATGAATCGACTCCCAGTACATCTAGGGAAGTTTTTGGTAGCTGGTCTGTTTTCGTTAACGATGTTAGTCCCCGCGACGGCTTGGGCAACGAAACCTGCGGTAGGTCGTATGGAGCCGCCAGGCTTACAACGTGGCGCGGACAACGCAGTAATCATTCGTGGCGCCCGATTGGCTGACACCAAGCAACTTCTTTTCTACGAACCAGGGATCGAAGTTGTGTCCTTGGAAGTTGTCGATGATGCCTCCGTTAAGGCCAACTTGCGTGTCCCCGCAGAATATCCCAACGGTATACACGCTTTCCGTTTAGTATCCGAAACCGGAATCAGCAATTTGCGAATGTTTGGCGTTGGACCGTATCCGCAAGCGGTTGAGGCCGAACCGAATAGCGACTTTTCGAAGCCTCAACCCATCGCCATCAACTCGACGGTTACCGGCGTGGTTGATAACGAAGATGTTGACTATTACCAGGTCGAACTGGCTGCAGGGCAGAAGCTCTCGGTTGAATTGGAAGGTATCAGACTCGGAACAGAATTTTTCGATCCGTTCATCGCTATTCTAGACTCTCAGCGTTTTGAGCTGGCACGCAGTGATGATAATCCGTTGCTTCAGCAGGACGGGGTCTGTGCGATTGTTGCCAAAGAGGCAGGAAAGTACATCATCGAGGTTCGCGAGAGCTCTTATGGTGGTAATGGTAACTGCCAATACCGCCTGCACATTGGATCTTTCCCTCGACCGTTGGCGGTTGTTCCAGCCGGTGGTATGCCGGGTGAGCAAGTGAATGTGACCTTCGTGGATGCCGCTGGTGAATCGTGGCAGGAAATGGTTACCATGCCAGCAAGCGTCAATCCACGATTGCCGATCTACTCCAAGCGTAATGACTTGGTGGCCGTAAGCCCAAATATCTTTCGTGTGGTGCCACTTCCGAATGTTGTGGAGCAGGAACCAAACGAGGATCCGGCAGCCATTCCACCTAGTGCGGCTCCAGCAGCATTCAATGGTGTGATTCAAGCTAAAGGTGATGTGGATTGGTTCACTTTTTCCGCATCGAAAGACCAAGTATTC
>JAUMAI010000334.1:0-3904 GCA_032116775.1 Pirellula sp.
CAGCTTTGGCGAGAGTGCCGCCTGAGGTGATAAAGAATGCACTGTAGGTTGGGATCAAATGGATATCGGTTCGACTATCAAAAACAGATACGGCACCACCCACTTCGTTACGAATGGTGCGATGGTAATCGATGATCGCCGAACCACGTCGTACCGCAAAGTCAGCATAAGTACTGAAGTGGGGATTGAATGTTGAAACTTCCTGTTTGCATTCAGCGACGAGTATGTTTCTCATAAGTAGCCAGGAATGTGTGCGAATGAAGTTGGAGTGATGATAACTATTCGGCTGGTGGGGTTAGGGTGAGTTATTGTGTTAAGAGCAAGTGCTTGGGTGGGTGGCATCCGGCAACTATACGTCGGGGTGGACTTTTCTCCAATCGCGATCGTACAAGGTAAAGATAGTAAATATAAGTATGACGCCTGCGATCAAGTAAAGGCAGGCGGTACCTGCAAGCATTCGCTCGATACCAACACTCTTTTTCCATGTACCTACCATGAGAGGCGCAAAACCGGATAGGGCCGACCCGAAGAAATTAAGGATGCCAACGGATGAGGCTCGGGCGTCAGCCGGTACCACCTCAAAACTGGCGGGAAAAATATTTCCCATCAGAAAACCACTGAAGAGACCAAAGCAGGTGAGCGAGAGACTTGTCATTACAAGAGTTGGTGAATTGCCTATACCATAGAGCGCCGGAGCGCACAGGAAGAAGGTACCGACGAGCAACCACATACGAGACGCCTTGGTAACAAGAAATAGACGATCTGCCAGCCAACCTCCGTTGAATAGACCAAACAAGGTGGCTGTTTGCATGTAAACGGAAGCATGAAAGGCGGCGTCCGCCGTCCCGAGGGTAAACTTTTCCTCAAGAAACTTCGGGAGCCAGCTATATAACATCCAAAGACCGAAGACGAAAATTGGGAAGGTGATACACAGCACTGTAAAAGTTGGAATGTTAAACAGCGTAAGTGAAGAAAATTTAGAACCGCTTTGGGTGGTTTCTAACTGAGTATCTTCTTTCACCGTGGTAAGAAACCAAAAATAAGGTATGGCGTATATCACACCGATGAATCCAAGGGTAAAAAACGCGTAACGCCAATAGCCTTGCTCGGCCATCCACCCACCAAACCATGCGCCACCAACACTACCCGCAATCTGTGCCGTGGTAAGCATTGATACGGCCTGTGAGCGATGTTGGGGAGGAGTGGAATTAGCGGTCAATGTGATAGCTGCGGGCATGTAAAGAGACTCAGATATTCCCATGGCCGCTCTGAGTCCGAGCAGTATCAGTGCGGAGCCTGCGAAACCGATCGCGAAGGTTACTAAGCTCCAAATGACGAGACTCAATACCACCAAAAGGCGTTTAGAGAAACGGTCGGCAAGTTGCCCAGCGATGGGGCAGCCAATTCCGTAAACCCACAGAAATACCGCGCCGACCAAGCCAAGCTGCTGGTCGGACATTTTTAAATCCTGCTCAAGTGCCTTGAACATCGAAAAGATGGCTTGGCGGTCGCAGTAATTTAAAAAATATGCTCCCCACATGAAGGCAATCAGAACGATTAGGTGGCCGCGAAATCGTGTCGGTGATGCTGACATATTCTGATTGCCGTAAGGAAAAGGGTAAGTGGCCAGTTTGTGCGCGGAGAAGGGGAGGGGGAAAGGCTAATGAACTGCCCGTTAACGCTTCATACAACTCCTTGAACCTATAGTCTGCATTTGATTCGCGAGTTGAGGGTTTTAATGATCAAGGCTGGTTGCCAGCTGAGTCTCGCTGGGGACTACAGTCAACACCGCCAGTAATATCTCAATTTAGCAGAGAGCGAGGATCGACAGGTTGTGCGATAACGGCGACACAATCTCCTTGTTGGGTTAGGCAGGGGGCACGCATTGTTACGAGGTAGCCATTGCTGTTCGCTTGTATGGCTTCAGGTGTACGGTCGGGTCTTTCAAGATGATGGATCCAACCGACTATGTCGCCCTTATTAATCCAGTCTCCTAGTTCGATTGCGATTTCGAAAATACCAGATTCGGGCGCTAGTAAGTAGTCATCTGCGGTAAGGGCTTGGGTAAGGATCGTCGGAGGTTTGCCCAATGATTCTCTGGTTTCTTCTTTGCCGAGAAGTAAGCCCAAGTGGATAAGAACATTGCGCAAGCCCGAGTGCGCGATGCGATGCACATGGGCTGGAATCGCCTCTCCACCTCCTAGTTCGGTGGTTACGACAGTCTTTCCTTGATTTTCGGCTTCGACTGGAAGTAAGCCTGTCCCGGCAATGTCGGTGTATAAGAAAGCAAAATCTGTATTCCAAGCTAACATTGCTTGCAGCATCTTACGACGTTGTTCCATATTGGGCACGACGTGCATGTGGGCGCAGGGTACGAACTCCATGCTTCTCCCGCCGGAGTGGATGTCGATGACGACGTCGCTCAGGGGGAAGAGGACCGTGGTTAGGTAGTGGGCGATTTGACTTGTGACAGACCCTTCAGGATTGCCCGGAAAGGCACGATTCATGTTCATGCCATCTAATGGTGACAAGCGTGTTGCAGCGCGAGCAGCCGGGAAATTTAAGGAGGGTATGATGATGATTCGCCCTTTCACCATCGCTGGAGTGGTCTCTCTCGCTAGTTTCATGCAAGCGATTTGGCCTTGATACTCATCTCCATGATTTCCTCCCATCACAAGAACGGTAGGACCTGCTTGTTGTGTTCCTTCCTCGGGTGCTACGGTGGTTACTGGAATCATCACATTAGCCCAGCCACCTAAATTATGTGAATAAGGTACACGCAGAAAACCTTGTTGCTTACCTGGTTTGTTCCAATCGATCGAGGTTAGGAGCATTGCAGCAATAACTTCCTTGGTAGATTCTGGTTTGAGTTAGGGGGCATCGTGGTGATGATATCGCGCTTTTCGATGGCTTGCGATTGTACCAAATTATGTCTCTCGGGATGACAGTGGAACTGTCGCAATTCTTGCGGCGGGGCGATATAGGATTTGGCCTTATTCTTCCGGGCGGTTCGAGGTAACGCAATATTTCAATGCTGTTGGAAAAAGATTTAAAGGGGGTCTCGAAAAGCGATCAGTACCTCACGTTTTCCCTTGGGAGGCCCTGGTGCTTTGGTAACTCTAAATCCTACTTCCGATACTAATTTTCGGACGGCGCTATTCACGCAATAAGTAACCAAAGTTCCATTGTCACGGAGCGAAGTGTAGGCAGCTGATAATACTTCGGGTGTCCATAAATCGGGGTTTGTTTTCGGGCTGAAGGCATCGAAGTAGACTGTATCGAATCGCTCTGTACTTTGATGCGGGGAATATTGAGTGGCATTCCCGAGGTTGAGTTTCAGGGTGACCAAATCGTCGATATTGAGTAAAGCAGAGCTTTGAGAAGAATTTTCTAGGCTGTTGCGGAAGTGAAGAAACTTTTGGGTGACGTGAGTGCCATATGGCTCGCAGCCAATCAGCCAATTGTAGTGCTGTAACGACACGATTGCAGAGGGCAAGTTAAGATGCTTGAAAACAGCAGAAGGAAGTAAGCGATACTCCCAACTTTCATAGTACAGAGGAACCTGCTTCGATAAAGCCAAACTAGCGGTAAGGATAAAGTTCATCGCGGTTCCGAATCCATACTCGAGAACTCGCAGCCCTTTTGAAGCGGGTTGGCAAATGAGAGACTCGGCCCCACTATTGTGAAGATAAACGATGTAGGATTCGGCCGCGGCGCCCGACCCGCTGTGGTACGATTCGTCAAGCACCGTATCCATCAAACTAAATGAACCATCATCAGTAACCAATATTTGGTATCGCTGATCTGACGTTGGTAAAAGAGGGCGTTCTGGAGGCAATAGACGACCTCGTTGGCTGAAAATGAAGAATGTCGTTGGTAGGATTTACCGTACACTTTTTTACCG
>JAUMAI010000335.1:0-12229 GCA_032116775.1 Pirellula sp.
CTCCGCGGAGCAATTCCAAAGTGGTTTCAACCGGAGCCCTCAAACTGCCGACAACCGATTAAAGCGGAAAAGTTGTTGCAGGATGCATCACAGGAAAGGGAAGTCCATGTGGAAGATGGGTCGCCGAAAATGGTTAGCAGCCTGCACCTCTGCAGCAATTCTGGCTCCAACTTGGCACCGCGAGTCTGTAGCCGCAGTTGCCGATTCCCTCGAATCAGGTATCGATCTAGCATCCTTACGACAACCTAAGGCGCTGACCAAGGTTTCGCTTTATCGAAATCGAATGATTATGGAGTTACGCGGCACGGTAGAAGTGCGCGAACCTTTGCGGGAAGGAAAGAAGAAGGAAACACGTTCCGCCGAAATTGAAGCGAAATCGACTCTCGACTTCGAAGAAAACTTTGCAACCGCTGATGCTCAATCGCGTATCAACAGTTCATTGCGATATTTCCATGAAGCCAAGGTAGACAATACCATTGTCTCCAGCGGTAACAGCTTGCAACTCGATCAAGATCTACGACAAGTTGTAACGAACTACCAGGATAATGACCTGATTCTTTACAGTCCCGCTGGGCCGTTGACTCCAGCTGAAATCGACTTGCTCAAGATGCCCTGCAATACGCTCGCCTTGCACGAACTATTGCCCGCTAAACGCGTGCAGTTGCTGGAAAAATGGAGCGTTACTCCCACCAGTTTACAACGCTTGCTTTCTCTTGAAGCTGTGCACGATTCTGATATCACGGGGATGATCAAAACCCAGAAAGGTGAACTGCTCGATATCGAAATCCGAGGCGAGCTTTCTGGAACAGCCGCCAGCGTTCCTACAACCATTCAGATTGAAGGCAATATCCAAGTTGACCTGCAGGGCAAAGCGATCACTTGGGTAGCGTTAATCTTAAAAGAAAAACGCCAGATCAGCCAACTCGAGCCAGGCTTTGACATCACGGCGCGTATCCGCTTAGTCCGCAAGCCTTTAGAAACTGCGGCACATACGGCCGATCTCTCTCTGACCAAGCCGTCTGCAGAAAAGCTACCTGGCCTGCTAATGCAACGTGTCGAATCGTCTCGCGGCCGCTACCAAATGCTCGCTGATCGCAACTGGAAAGTCATTCATGATAATGGTCAATCAGCAATCTTGCGCATGATCGAGGCAGACCGAGTCGTTTGTCAGTGCAATATTCATCAGTTACCCAAACTCGATGCAGGTCAGCAAGTGACCTTGGAAGCGTACCAGGAAGAGATTCGTAAATCTCTCGAAAAGAACTTCGATTCCTTTGCGAGCTCCGAGGAGCGGGTTAGTGAAACGGGGCTTAGAATCCTGCAGATCACTGCTCTGGGCCAAACGGCAGACCTGCCGGTTCAGTGGATTTTCTACTATCTGTCCGACGACAACGGCCGACGTCTATCGATGGTGTTTACTGTCGGAGGTGAGTTGGTTGACAAATTGGCAGGAACCGATTCGCAAATGGCAGGCTCGCTTCGATTCCTAGAACTGCCTACCGAATCGAATAAAGAACCAACACCCGCTAGTCCGCCTGCAGCGGAAGTTTCAGCGCGTCCTCAGAGTGAGAAGACCACTGGTGTCAAGTGATTGACCGTAGCCTCTCGACGACACGCCGACATTGGCTCTCCGGTCTATTTGGGCTATCCACACTTCCCGTTTTAGGTCGAGTTACTTCGGGGTTTTGTCCGAGCGATCGCTTGGCGGCAGAGGAGGAAACCTCGCGTGAAGTGACCAAGTGGATTGTTTGGTTAGCTGACAACTATCTGCCGCGTAGCTACGACAACGACAAAAATTGGGGAACCCAAAAAACGGTTATCGATGGCTTGGAGTGGCGGCAAGAAGGCTTAAAACTGGAAACCAAACGGCGCTGGAAAGAGGTCAATCACGGCAACTGGACTAAGTACCATCTCGAAGTTCGCGAACCGAAGGAAAATTTTCAGATCGAGATTCGCGACGTCACTACTTTGCCAGATGGTAACGTGGAATTCAACGCGCATATCAATGCTCCGCTCGATATCCAAGGACGCTTAAGTGTTTGGCAATACGATGTGCAAGTCATCAGTCTCAATGCGGATGCCGAAGCCGACGTACAAGTGAAACTCGCCTGCCGAGTCGCGATCAAGTTACATCCTTTGACCTTCCCTCCCGATGTCTTGCTGCAGCCAGAAGTTTTATCATCCGACATGCAGTTGACATACTTTCGCCTGAATCGCCTGAGCCAAATCGGCGGACCGATGGCCAAACGTTTGGGCGAAGGAATGGAATTCTTTTTGCGAGACAAAGTTCGTAACGAGGGAACATCGCTTACAGAAAAACTAAATCGCGCAATCGATAAACGGCGCGATCGTCTTCGCATATCGGGATCGGAATGGCTGCAAGGGAAGATGAAGGATCTTTTCAAGTCGCCGACAAGCGTGTGATTCGCAGATGTCCATCGTGATGAGCGGTCGCCACATTCAGTCCAGATTTGGCTAGATCCATATCTCGTGCCAGGGCTGGCAATTGAAAGCGAAAGATATCTTTGTCTTGCTGATCATTCCAAAAAATTAGGAATCCGCCGCTGCTGCCGCCACTGACTCCCATCAACGTCCCATCACTAAGCCATTGCACTCGCCATAAGCCACCTCCGGTAATACCTTCGGTGATATGACTCTTGAGGAGCTGTCCCCCTTCCACGGCAAACCTTAAAGCGAGCGGTTCATGGACAGCCCCTAAGGGATTCGTGGCTTTGTGCAATCCACCAGCGGCGATTTGATCGCTTGCTGGCCGCACTGCCAAACAACGCACGCCGCCGAAATCCACCATCTGCCCACCTTCGTAGGTGTGAAGTGGTTTGGCATCAAAACTAGCCAGAGTCTCGTCGCTATCTGTGCTGTGTAACTGAACACTCCCACCTAAGTCACCACTGAGAAGCCGTTTTCCATCCGGCATAAACTGCAGACTGTAGACATTTTTAGCGTGACTGGTCCATTGGCGAACCAATTCGCCATTGGCTGCATTCCACACTCGAACCACTCGATCGTTGCCGCCGGTTGCCACCAACGTTCCATCAGGACTGACCGAAATCGTCCGCAACCAACCTTTGTGCGCTTCGACGGTTCGCAATGGCTTCACTTCGGCTTCCGCGATAGCCCACCACACGAGCTTTCCATCACAACCACCGCTGAGCAGGGTCTGGCCATCGGGTAGAAAACTTAGCGCATGAACCCAACTGTTATGCACTTCGGGTAGTACCGTTTTCTCCCCTCCAGGCAAGGCGAATTTCTGCAAACGATAATCTTCTGACGAAGTAACAACGAATCGTTCCTGAGGATCCATGCGGCACGCCAGCAAGGGGCGGTCATGCGTGAAGTCATGTATCACTCGTGCTTTGGTAATATCTAACATGGCTGTCTACTCAAGGTGAAAATGAAACAACGAATGGCCATGCTAGACGTTTATACGATCGCCTTCCAAATCGGCTCAGCAGCAGGATCAGCCACCGGCAACTCTCGTCCATCGATTTGGAAAGATGCGGTGGAATCAACACCAACGGCTTGTAGGTATGTATGGAACAACTGAGCGTGATCGACTTGAACATCGGTCACTTCAGTACCTTCAGCATTCGTTGCCCCGAGTACAGCACCTCGCGCCAACTTGGCACCGCCAGCCAATACAGACCAAGCCTTTGACCAATGATCTCGCCCCAAGTAGAGATTGATATTCGGCGTGCGTCCAAATTCTGAAAGCACAACGATCAACGTCTGATCGAGCAAACCTCGCTCTGCCAAGTCTGAAACGAATGTTGCAAAAGGTTTATCAAACTCACCCACCTGTTCGAAATGGAAGTCAAAATTTTCATTATGTGTGTCGTAATTCGAATGCGACACCTGCACAAACGAGATACCACGCTCTATCAAGCGTCGTGCCAACAAGCAATGTCGCCCGAAATCATGACCTCCATAACGTTCAACATCATGAGCAGGTTCCTTGGTGACATCGAAAATATCACGCTGCTCCATCAGGCGTTCAGCTTGATCAAAGCTATACGTAAAGACGTCGGTCATGGCCGTACGTCGCCCATCCAAGAATCGTCGATCTGTCTGGCGACGAAACTCTTGCCGCCTACGTTCCGCTTCATCGGTGATACCATCCGGGCGCTTGGTGTACTGCGGCGGATTACCATTTCCTAATTGAATACTGGAATACCTAGGTCCTAAATAGGCCGCATCGGAACCACGACCTCCGCCACCATGAGGAACAATGCGAATGTGTCCAGGTAGCGAGCTATCTTCTGGCATAAGAGTCTTAGCTGCTACTGCACCTATCTCTGGATAATCGGCTGCTGGCGACTGGCGTCGTCCAGTCATCATCATGTAGGCTCCCTTTCCATGATCATCTTCACTGGTGTTCACACCACGGAAAAGACAGAGGTGATGCATTTGCTGGGCGGTGTGCGGTAGTAATTCGCTGATATGCAGTCCCGGCACCGATGTTGGAATCGCTCTAAATGGTCCCCCGGTTCTTGTACCTGGCTTAGGATCCCAACTCTCAAGTTGGCTCAATCCTCCATGCATATTAAAGACCACAACACGCTGCTGCTTCTGCTGAACTTGTTCAGCCGCTTGACCCTTGGTGAGAAAGCCTAGTCCACCAGCAATCCCCACGGCCCCGCTAGCCGATAAAGAGAGGAATTGTCTTCGAGCCATCTGATGCTCAGTTGATCCACAGGCATATCTGCATTTCATACTCTCGTTCTCCTTGAAGCATCAATGGTTAAAGCGAAATTCCGCGCTCGACAACAATCCCCACACAACCTCTTGAATCAATAACCCCTTTTGGTCGGGAGCTTGATTTATATAGGCAGTGACATCTGCGACTTCCTCAGCTGTCGCTGATCTTCCCAGCACAGCGAGATACAACTTGTTTATGGCGACTGGCAAATCTGTCGTACCCAAGAATTGTTGGGACACATTACCACCAGTGGCACCAGCCCAGGAGTAAATGACCCCACCGTTATTGGCAAACAAGGCCTGATCAGCGGTAGCAAAAAAATCGCTCTGAGGTTGCCCAGCGCCCGCACCATACAACGTCACAAAAACGTTGACATTTCCCTGCAATTCTTGCCTAGCCTTCAAGTAGGCATCCCGTTTGCGTTGCTCAATGAGGGCACTATCTTGCTGTTGTTCTGGAGTCAGTGGAGTAGCCTTATCGATGTCGGCGAGTCGAGCCGCAACTTGGCGTTCAACAAACCCCATCACAGTAAGTAAACTCCACGCTAACTGCTCGGGAGTCAGTGCTACCAACTTTGTGTAATCACCTCGATGCATCCTCAAAAAGCGCAAATCCGACAACTGTCGAATCGTATCACCTTGGCTTGCCTTCTGCTTCTGCGCTAACGTATCGAGAGCTGCGTTCAAGGAGGCGAGTTCCGTGTTCAGAGCGACTAAGGCATCTTGCTGAACCTTCTGAGCTTGTTTCGCTTCCACAAGCTTAGCCTCTATCGCCGTGAGCTTTTCCTGGGCAACCTTAGCTTCTTGTTGCCATTGAGCCAAAGCGGCATCACTTTCCGCTATTCTCTTGTTTAACTCAGCACGAGCTACCTGAATCGATTCGACTTGGTTATCCGGTAATTGATCCAAGGCTGCAGTGGCTGTCATAATTTTTTGACGAATACCATCCAAAGAAACTTTTCTTTCACCGTATACGCGGACCTGCTCCCCTTCTTGATCACGTTGCTGTGTTATCTGAGTGAGCTGAACTTCCATATCTTGGATTAACTTCGTCATAGCAGACTGCTGGGATACCGCAGCGTCTCGTTTACCCTGCACAGCCAGCAACTCAGCCGCGACTCCATCTTGAGCCCTGACCGTGTCACGGATCGATAAGATCAGAGACACGAAATCGAGTTGACGTTTCTGGGCGCCTGCCAACATTCGCGCCCTTTCCTCTTGATTTCGGGCTGCGGTATAACTTGCATCGGCAGCTGCAAACTGCGCGATCTTTGCAGCAGCAGTCTGGTCGGCTGTTACCCAGGTATTGCGAGAGGCATCCACAGCAGCTTGAGCTGCTACGAGCCCTTTCTTTTTCTCTTCCAGCATGGCGGTGAGATTGGTTAATGCGGTACTGGAGTTAGTCAATCTTTGGGTTAGCACCTCCAAGGCTTTGATGACTTCTGCATCTTGCGGGAGCAATTGCTTGGCGGCATCCGTGGCAGTAACGGCCGCTTGGAATTTTGCCTGTTTAGCTTGTTCGTCTTGAACTCCCTTTTCAGCGGCTCCCACCTCAGCCGTCGCTTTCGCCATGGCATCATTAGCCGCAATCCGCGCAGCTCGCGCTTGATCCAGTGCAGCAAAAGCAGCGGTCCGCTCTTTCTCGATCACCAATAATGCTTCTTTCGCTTGCTGGGTCACCTCAGAGAGCTGCTTATTTTTTTGTTTGGATTCTTCCCATGCAGCTTGTCGTTGCGCCCGCAGCGGTTCCCAATGAGTCAGCTCAACGACTTCGCGTAACTTAGTTGGGTCCGTTCCTTCCCAAGGATCGGATTGCCCACTTTTATATCGTTGAGTCATCACTAATTCGCGAATTAAGCCGCGCAGATCATAACCGCTACTGGCGAATGACTTACCTAGTAACGGTAAGAGTTCGGGATGTAAGGGCTCTGCATCGGCATGAATCAAATCGACTGGATGTATGACACCTCGACCGAACAACAATGCCCAAAACCGATTCGCCCAATTCTCATTGAAGGCTGTCGAAGCACCATTGGTTGCCAGTTCGGCTAGTTGCTGTCGGCGACTATGTTTGGGTTTGGCAGCCACGCCTTCTGCAGGCGCGATTTCATAATCCGAGCCTGGCTCAATACTCGGTATCAATGTTTCCGTAGAGAGCGGAATACGTGGTAGAGATCGATGAGCTTCCCCTTTGTGAAATACCGACTCGAACGGACTTTCTACCAAAGACTTCTCACCATACACCTGAAATTTTTTATCGCCCGCAGGAACTTCAACTAAATAACCACCACTAAAAAAAGCTGCGATACCTTGATAATCTGCTTGATAGTAGGCATCAATGAGTGGGTGATCGTGACACTGTGCGCACTGCAAGTCTCGACCAAAAAATACTCGACCAACGTCGCGAGTAATGAGATTCATATCACCGCCACGATCAAGATAAAATCGAGCCGCTTGCCGGCCTGGCCCTGGAGCGCCTGTGGCAGATAGGATCGCTGCGCAAAGTTGATTGAATGGTTGTCGTTGCGTCAATGAAGCACGCAAGAACTCCTCCCATTCAACTTGTGGTATCTGTGTATTAGCTCGACGCTCCATAAAAACCAAATCCAACTGCTTCACCCAATGCTCAATGAACTCGCCTCGGGTAAGGAGTTGTGTGACTAGTTTCGAATACTTTTCGGGATCGGCATCAGCTAAGTAACTTTCCATTTCCGCAAGGCTGGGCGGTATCCCGATGAGATCTAGATAAAGACGCCTTACCAGCGGTGCTTCAGCGACACTGACCCAAGGCAAGCCTTCACTATCGGTGTTTAAGAGAACATCGATTTGCTGATGCAACGGCGGAGTTTGCCCGTTTGCACCCGCCTCCTGCGCCACCGCGACTACGGGAGCTACGAGATGGAACGTCACCAACAAAAAGCCGCCGATAATTGCTCGACTACCGATTAACGGCATGATACGGCTACGGTTCATGGTTGGTACCTGGCAGGGTAGGGGGGCAGGTAAGGTTTGGGAGGGACTGTTATCATGGAGCTAAAGCCCCCCCTAAATCAATAGTAGAGGGGAATTTTTGTGACTTTACGAGCTCCCTCCCCTCTATTTTCCTTCCCACCGGTATCATTTCCCAGACTTGTCTCGATCGTAAATTCAAATTCCTGACTTCGATGGATTTTATTTGCCTGGCGGCTAAGAATTTGCCCTGCGAGCGAAGAGTGTCGATACTTTAGGAATGGAACCAACTTGGCCACGATGAATCAGCTTGGCTGGAAACAACGTGAACCAAACCCGCTGGATCTGCAGAAACTTGGTGACAGAGAATCACAACAATAATCGCGAGATTAGGTAGCCAACTCATGACCCAACCGCTGCCAGACCCTGAAAGCACACTCGATTCAACAGGCGAACCGCGGCCCTGGTCGAAAGATGTTGTGATTTATGACGGGCAGTGTCGTTTTTGTACGTCCCAAGTAGAAAATCTTCGGCGTCTTGATTGGCGGAGGAAATTAACATTCATATCGCTGCATGATCCACGAGTCACGCAACGCTATCCGCAGCTTACCTTCGAGCAGTTGATGGAGCAAATGTATGTTGCTACACCAGAAGGCAAACTCTTTGGAGGTGCAGAAGCAGTCCGCTATCTCTCGCGCAAATTGCCAAGCTTATTTTGGCTAATGCCATTAATGCACATACCATTCTCCTTACCGCTGTGGAGCTGGTTGTATGGTCAGATTGCCAAACGGAGATACAAACTAGCAGGCAAAGTATGTGACGGAGACACGTGCGCTATACACTTCGGGCCTAAACCGAGTCGCCGATGATATAAGGCTTAAGGAGTCACCTCCGGCCTTTAAATGCTGGCGTCTAGTTAGCCCGCCAGCGAATTTCTGAGTTCCGGCAGCCTTTGCAGAACTATTTCAGGGAATAAATTGCTGCCTATTACCCCTGATTGGGCACTCCAGTCCCTAATTGTGCCAAGACCTGCAGAACACCATTGAGGTGGGCCAGTCGGGGACCAAAGCGATCCACGAATTCGCTTAATACAAATTCCCCATCCAGCAAATCTTCTTCGTTAGCCTCTACTTCCTCGGTAATACTTTCGAGGAACTGAGCCTGAACCCGTGATAGGGATTCGGCCGCCCGACGGCAAGCTCGTGACAAGCGGGGATTGGCATCCTTCCATTGCTGGAGTTCTGTCGCTCGCTGTTTCTGGGCATTTACGGTGTTTTGCAGCAGTTGATCTAGCAGTTGATTCTGGCGTTCCTGGGAGATCACTAACTGCCTTAATAACGCCACCATTGCCGTATTTGTGTCGCCCATGGTGTGACTATCCGATCCTGGTTCGGCTGAAACATCGATACGGAACACAGGAGAATAGTGGGTTGGTTCATGGGACATGTCGACTAGGCTCCAACGAATTCTTATCTGAATCTTCTCATTCGAGTATAGTCAGGCTCATGGTTAAAAGTCGAGCATCTAGTTTGTGAATCCAAATTTTGGAAACTTAGGCAAACTAGATAGGCGCAGACAGGCGAGTTATGCTCCCTAAAGTCGTTACGACCGGACTGCCGAACTCAAACATTGCGAATAGAACAGATGGCAGAGTCTGTTCTCGGTTTACCCATTGATGACTCGGACGACAAGTCGCAGAGAATAGTGGGAACGGTTGTTCATTTGGTCGCACTCGGTACTGGAGCAGCATGAGCACTACCAAAGGTAACGACCACTCGATTCTTGGCTTTGTGACGGTGCGACAGCACCCAGAGCTAGGCTATTTGGGTGGGTATTTGCTAGTCAATACACTCGCGAGACCTTTGGAGTTTCATTGCACGTTGCCGGTAAAACCGACTAGAGCTCAGAGTATCCTTTACGGTCCGACTCTGGTTGATTTTTTATGTGGCGAGCAAATTGCACGGACCTTGGTATCGAAAGCCAAATTGCAACCGGTCGTTCTTTTTACCGATGGGGCTGCGGTTTTAACGTTGCGAAACGTGACCGAGATTCCCGTTTGCCATGTACGCGCACGTCAAAATCAAGAAGTGTCGAAAGACCTTGCTTTGCCTACACCTCAAGGCAAGGGACTTGCGGTGGGTGAATTAGGTGGACATCAAATCTCTGTTCACAGCGAGTACCGAGCGGATTGGGACTTCGTTGTGAAACGTAGTTCTGAATTGCTCCAACAAGTGGATTTACTAGAGCCTTTCACTCGAATCGTAGAAGCCCTGCAAGAGGCGCACCCAGCCTCCAAAGCTGCCTAACGTTGCCACGTTTTGATTTCCTTAGAAGGTTGGGGCGCGATGGATACTTTTGCCAACTTTACGCCCGAGGCGTTACCTGAGTCATCGGCCGCGGAAGGACCATTGGAGATTGGATTTGCGGAGGTCCCTTTTCGGACTCAGTGGAACGTAGAGAGCTTCGCCACAGGTTGGCAATCTCAAATCGGCCGCGATTTAAAGATTGAGACATCTCTCTTTCAGCCTGAGAAGATCGAGTTCAATTCGGTAGCCATTAAAATACCGAGCATTCGAATCCAGACTTTAAGCTTTGATTTTCCCGAATCCCCACAGTGGCAACTAGCGGCTCAAAACAAGCCCGTGGAGGTAGCCAAACCAACGAATACGCCAGCCCCCCCAGCCAACGCATCGCCTTCGCGCGACATTCCTTCGTCGATCACTCGTATTCGTCCACCGAAAGATTTAGTCAAGCTCGAAGATCGATTGTACTATGTGTTGCAGCCCCCCTTGGAAACCTTAGTCTCCAATGCGAAATTAGATTTTGCTTTTCAGCCCTTCCCATACCAATTCGAAGGTATCGCGTTTCTCTTTTCGCGCGAACAAGCTATTCTCGCGGACGAAATGGGATTAGGCAAAACGATGCAAGCCATCACAACAGTGCGCATGCTGTTGTTGGCGAACCAACTGCGTACCGTTCTATTGGTTTGCCCCAAACCACTGGTAACTAACTGGGTACGTGAGTTCCGCTTATGGGCACCTGAGATTCCTGTGGCGGTTATCGAAGGAGATCAAGCGAAACGTCATTGGATGTGGAACCAACCGGGTCTTCCAGTGCGGATCGCGAACTACGAATTATTGATGCGGGATCGCGAACTATTAGATTCGAACTTGCATTTTGATCTCGTGGTATTGGATGAAGCCCAAAGAATTAAGAATCGCAACAGCACCACCAGCGAGATCGCGCGTGGTATATCTCGCTGTCGCTCTTGGGCACTCACCGGCACACCGATAGAAAATACTCCCGAAGACTTGGTAAGCATCTTCGAGTTTCTACAACCTGGTCACCTGCGCGATGGCATGTCGCTCAAACAAATGGGGCAAGCAACTCGCGATCACATCTTGCGCCGCACAAAAGATAAAGTTCTGACCGAAATGCCACCCAAGCTCTTCCGTGACGCTGAACTCGACTTAACACCAGAACAACTGGCGACGTATAAGGCGGCCGAAGATGAAGGTGTTATTCAGCTCAGCGATATGGGACAGGAATTAACCATCCAGCACGTTTTTGAACTTGTCTTACGCTTGAAACAGATTTGCAATTTTGATCCGGTAACTGGAGCTAGTTGCAAACTAGAAAGACTTGAAGCGGATTTGGAAGAAGTTGCTGCCAGTGGTCAGAAAGCCATTGTCTTTAGTCAATGGGTGCAAGCTATAGATCGAATCTCTGATTCACTACAGCGTTATAATCCCTTGCAATATCACGGCCGTATTCCGAGCGAGAAACGAGATGGCGTGCTGAAGCAGTTCAAAGAAGATCCGAAACGCCATGTTCTGCTGATGAGCTATGGAGCGGGCAGCGTCGGACTGAATTTACAGTTCTGTCGTTACGTATTTCTTTTTGATCGCTGGTGGAATCCAGCGGTGGAAGATCAAGCCATCAATCGGGCGCATAGATTGGGAGCGGCCGGCTCGGTCACCGTTACGCGCATGTTAGTTGCTGGTACGATCGAAGAACGAATTCATCGGGTACTCGATGAAAAACGAGAACTGTTTAACTCCTTGTTTGCAGAGGCAGGGACGCCATCTTCACTAGGCTTGAACCAGTCGGAAATCTTCGGCCTCTTTAATCTGAAGGTCCCGAAGAGCGCCAAACCTAAAGCAGCCTAAGCATAATCGTTTCAAATGGAGCCATGTCTTTCTGATTGCTCCGTTTTTTGCTTCCCACCGGCTGGTTGTAATCTATACTTATCCTGTTGACTTACCTCGACGGTCGATCTGAGATCGGCGGTGGGTAGGGTGTATTTAAAGTTCTCGGAGTAGTGTCCATGAACAATGAATCACCACAGAATTCTTCTAGCAACCATATCGTTGCACAGTTTTTCAATGGCGTTTCGGAATACGTCTTCTACAGTCGGCTTGGTGTTGCTGATACGCAATTGGTAGATTACATCAGCACGCTACTATGCCGATTTATGCGAACCGACAATCTTCATCGAATACGCTTGCTAAATGGTCGCCCAGTCACGGGAGTGATGGGCATGATGCTGGAAGCGAACCAGCGC
>JAUMAI010000336.1:0-3464 GCA_032116775.1 Pirellula sp.
GCCTAGGCGCAAGCCGCGGGCATGGCCAGCACCCGGCACCGCCCCAATCACGCACCTCGATTGGAACCCAATCCCTCAAATGCCGCAGGCGTACCCGCGTGAGCCGCCTAGGCGCAAGCCGCGGGCATGGCCAGTACCCGGCACCGCCCCAATCACGCACCTCGATTGGAATCCAATCGCGCCAAATTGGACCGGGGCCTGTCCCCGTTTTTTTATCAGCGATTCAGACCAATAACTGGCAGCATCGCGTAACCAATTAGTCCTCAGCGAAAGTTTGCCAGAGGCGATTGTAAAGCGATTGTCCTCAATCCCTCGGCTGTTCTCCTCCTGCTCGCTGCTGCTCCTTCCTGGCGTAGTGTGGGCCTCCGAGCCCGCACGTACCGGTGATGAGACCACCTACTTTCCGACTCAAAACCCATCGCATTCCACACCATGACCCGCCAGGCGCCAAACGCCGCAGGCGTCCCCGTGAGCCGCCTAGGCGCAAGCTGCGGGCATGGCCAGAACCCAACACGGCGGCAGGCATTGGATCGTTCGCACTGGGCAATACGTTCGGAATAAAACGCTGGGACAGTCCCCGCGTTTTTTCTAATACTACCAATCGCCGACCACATTGCCCTCGGGGCACACCGAATGGTAGCTCGGCTACGCAAGTGAGTTCCAGAAGTTACTGCAGCTACTTCTGCGACAAGCAGAGACTAAGTCTGGGAGCGATGGACATCTTGTTCAAGTTGCAATCGAAGGATTATTGAACCTGGATGTGGTTCATGTTAGCCTGACAAACTATCGCGGCCAGCGTCAGAAAGCAGCTTTGGTCGGCCCCCTGCATCCAATCCGATGTCTTTGGTTGGCCGGCTGGGCAGCATTAGGGGAAAAGTGGGTAACTGAAGCATCGAATTGCCGGTGCGAATTCGTTTCGCCAGCACGCGATGTATTGCTAAATCGGTTACTGCCATCAAATCAGCCTCCTTATCTCTCCGTTGGACACGGCAGCGTTTTTACAGCCGTTGATAACGTGCATGCATTATGGACATTGTATGCCTCAAATTTAGAGCGAGATCCACGCGGGTTGATTGGGAACGTTTGTTCGGCGCTGGGGCTGCCCGAACCGAACATAGGTGGGGTTGCAGTTACTGGACGGTATTTGGCAGGGCGAGTCCAACGATATCTGGTGCAACATCCATACGTGAGGACAATCGCTATAAACGTATTTAATCCGGGCAGAGCAAAGGTGCTGGCGGATATGCTTTTGGAACTGCAGAGCGTTGATGTGCTTTCAGAACTCGCTTACGACATACGCCTATTTGTTCCGGATGCAAACGAACCCGGCGTAGGTGAAAGTCTGTTGGAGTTGCTCAGTCCTGAAGGAAGCAGTACCGCACAGCGGGCTGATGCTTTTTCAGCGCTTGGTCGCGATCATTTGAATCCGAAACTACGAGTAGCAATTCGGCCAACCCGAGACTTTAGGTCAGAAAGCGATGCGTATCCTGCGCACATTAGCATGCTGTTTGACGTATTCCCCGCAGAAGCTGTTTCTGCAGGCAAGTACAAACCTGAGGAATCAGGCTCTCCAGTTTTCGGACTCTTGCAGGATTTCGTCCTTGAGTACATCGACGACGGTGAAATTGTCGCATGGACACGTCAGCCACGGCATGGAATGGCAGCATCGATCGTTGGTGCTGAAGCTATCAGTGATCTACTCTCGTCGCTCCCAACTGTGTTCTCTGCCGCGACAGCGACTGTGGCAACAGGACGCGCTGCCGTGTCAAACAGACCACAGGTTACACTAGCTCTTGACCATGAAGATCGTGCCCTAATTCACCAAGTTCATGAAATTAGTGACTGGGTTTTTACCGTCGATAGGAACATCGGCATAGAGTACTTTGACCACAATGATCAGGGATCGAGGCCGGACTATTTGATAGAGCATAGCGACTCCTCTAGGCCGCTGCCAGATTCTTTGCAAACGCAATACAACGTGTCGCCGGAGGGAGTGGAAAAGCTAAAAGAGCAAGGAGACGTACAATCTAGCGGCGTTGACGGATTTGATTTTTCTGGAGGCCCCGAATACGAGGTTTTGCTTGGCAGTACCAGCCCTTCGCCGCAGTACGGGATCATCGGAGAATATTCAGGACGAAAGATTGCGTTGGATTTGAATCAAACACATACCATAAGTCTCTTTGGTGTTCAGGGCCAAGGCAAAAGCTATACACTTGGCTCTGTAGTGGAGATGGCTACGATGCCAATCAGCGGGATCAACCGTCTGCCTAGCCCACTTGCAACAGTCATATTCCACTATAGCCCAACGCAAGATTACCGAGATTCGTGACATTGCCGCGCTTGCAGATCGATACGGAGCTCGTCCGCAGGCTATTCAAGATGTATTGCTTCTGGTCCCTAACGGAAAACTCTCTGAGCGTCAAAATGAATACCCATTGATCGAAGTTAGACCACTGCTATTCGCATCATCCGAATTGCAGGTTGGGCACTGGCAGTTTCTTATGGGAGCTGTTGGAAATCAACTTTACATGCGTCAGCTAAAGTCCGTTATGCGGGGGCTACGAAATGACATGTCGCTCACAAGCCTACGGACCGGCATTGAAAACTCGTCAATGTCGGACAACTTAAAGAATCTCGCGTCCATGCGACTAGACATGGCTGCTCAATATATTGATGACGATGCCAGAATTTCTGCTTTCATACGACCAGGCCGGATGGTAATTGTCGATTTGCGAGATGAGTTTATCGAGAAAGATGAAGCTCTCGGACTCTTCCTTGTACTTCTTCAGTTGTTTGGTGATGCCAGTCATGATGGAGCAAACTTCAATAAGTTGGTAGTTTTCGATGAAGCCCATAAGTACATCAACAGCGTTGAATTAGTTGCGGGCTTAGTGGAAGTTGTGCGTGAAATGCGGCATAAGGGAACAAGTGTGATGGTTGCAAGCCAGGATCCGCCATCCGTTCCGTTAGCACTGATCGAACTATCAACACAAATCATCATGCATCGCTTCAACTCGCCTGCTTGGATTAAGTACATTCAGAAAGCAAATGCTTCGCTACAATCGCTTACTCCGGAAAAGATGGCGCAACTAAAACAAGGCGAGGCTTTTGTTTGGTCAGCGAAATCTACTGACGAGTCGTTCTCCCGTGATGCCATAAAAATTCAGTGTAGGCCTCGAGTAACGCTACACGGTGGCGGAACCAAAACGGCCGTAGAAAAAAGTTAAGCGGTAAGAGAATCCATGTAAGTCGTGAGTCGGGCAGCCGAACGCCGAGTTCGGTAGGATATTGAGATAAACCCGTTTCAATTCCTTACTGCCTGGAGACTCACGACCATGAAAACAATTCTCGCTCTGGATCTTGGAAAATTCAAGACCGTGTCCTGTCTGCTGACCGAGGATCACGCGTCGATTCCGGTATTCAAAACCATCATGACCAATCCTAAAACGTTCGAATAGTTCTTG
>JAUMAI010000337.1:0-4139 GCA_032116775.1 Pirellula sp.
TCTTTTTTTGTGGTCGGGGTACGGAAGTTTGGTTGGCATTACCGCGAAAGCGATTATGCCAGGCCGAGATGGTGGTGGCGCTCTAGCAACCTGGGCTCTCGGTCTAGGGGGCGGTTTGATTGGTAATGTCATCCTGGCGTTGCTGACCAATGAGCCATTCGACTTGATGACACCCTACGGAGTTGTCGCGGCTGTAGCTGGATCGTTTGGACTGCTACTGATCTATCGTTTGAGCGACGGCAAGTTCTGGGAAGACGAACCGGAAAGCCCGAGAGAGAGGGACATAGATCCTGAGGTGCTGGAAGATATGCCGCGGCCTAAGCGTTTGCGCCGCCGCAAGCAATGGTTTGATACGCAGCGAGATGCGACCGAATCAGCAAGGCGTTTGCTCAATGAAGATTCCTTTGCCGAGCCGGAGATGCAGCGCATCGAGCGCGTGACAAGGCAGTTGCTCAATACTCGGCAACAGACCTAATTCTATTGGCTTGTCTAAGTTCCGCTCTGGGACTTCAAGCTGCGAATCGACATACCACCCGACAGGTTTTTGACATTCTCAAAGCCGAGTCCTTTAAGCCAACATGCCGCTACGTGAGATCGCTTGCCCGAGTGACAAACAACGACTGTTGGGCGTTGCGGATCAAGTTCTTGCCAGCGAGTAGCGATCTCGTCCACGGGGATAGATAAGGCTCCTGGAAGCGGCAGTTTCTCGATTTCTTTTTTCGTGCGGACATCGATAACTTGTAGGCCCTCAAGTTCGGTTTGAGGTGGTGTGATGGTGGGCCATTGCTCCAAGTCATTACAAGCCACAAAGGCAGCCATATGTACGGGATCTTTGGCGCTGCCGAACGGTGGTGCATAAGCGAGATCGAGCGATGCTAAGTCGTACACTGTTCCGCGAAATTGCATCGCTGTTGCGATGACATCGATTCGCTTGTCGACACCTTCGCTACCTACAGCCGCAGCGCCTAATATCCGGCCATCTTGGGGCGCGTAGATAAGTTTTAGAGTGAGGTTTTTGGCGCCTGGAAAATAGCTGGCGTGATGTGGAGCTTGAATGATTACGCTGCGATGGTCCAGGTTATGTTGCTGGCAGGCACGCTCGCTAAATCCAGTGCAGGCTGCTGTAACCTCAAATACACGCACGATAGCAGTTCCCAGGACATGCCCCATTTCGTCCGCTGAACCTGTGGCGGCGTGAGCTCCTGCAATGCGTCCACTGCGATTAGCTGGTCCGGCGAGTGGTAAGAGTTGTGTTTCGCCGCTGACTCCATGTGTATACTCGATAATGTCACCGACAGCATAAATGTCTGGGTCGCTGGTCTGCAGGTAGGCGTTGACTTTTACACCATGAGCTCCGAGCGTGAGTCCAGCCGCATGGGCAAGATCAGTGCGAGGACGTATTCCGGTGCCAATGAGGACCAGTTCGCTAGGGATAGTCGTTCCATTGGCCAGCTTCAGGTGCGTTACCGTGTCTGCTTCATAGGCAAAGTCTTGTAGCTTGGCGTTGAGATGGAGATGGACTCCATGTCGACGTAATTCATTTTCAACAACGACTGCCATCTCTTCATCGAGTTGCCCGAGGACTTGCGGAGCGCTTTCAAGCAAGTCGACCTCCAGGCCGCGCCGATGTAACTGCTCGACCGTTTCCAAGCCCACATAGCCAGCGCCGACCACCGCAACTCTTCGTACGGAATGTTCGGCTAGGTAAAGCATGATGCGATCGAGATCGGGAAGGGTCCAAAGCTGGAAGACGTTTGGGGCTTGGGGAGGATAGAATTGAGGTTTTAAAGGCTCTGAGCCCGTGGCGATGATGAGCTTGTCATAGGGTTGAAGATACTTCTCACTCGTTTCGTGATTGAGTACTTCGACCACCTTGGCATTGCGATCGATGCGTAGGACTTCGTTGTTGGTGCGAACATCGATTCGAAAGCGGTTCCAGAAGAGTTCTGGAGTTGCGACCAGTAGGCTCTCGCGTTTAGCGATGTCTCCACCGATGTGATAAGGGAGTCCGCAGTTCGCGAATGAGACATACGAACTCTTCTCAAGCATAACGATTTCGGCATTTGCGTTGACGCGTCGAGCGCGGGCAGCGGCCGATGCTCCCCCGGCCACTCCACCAATAATGACGATACGTAAAGGTGAGTCAGAAGAGGTGTCACTCATTTCGTTTTGGATCTCAGTGAAGAATATGTCTCAGTGAAGAGTAGTCCCGAGGAATACACGGCTAATTCTCTGCCACTATTCGTTGGCTAAAACCATGTTGGACCAGTCGCGGGGCGTCCGTACCAAATGGTCGACTTAAGTCGATTGCCCAAATCTTGTTTCAATGCAATTCATGATGTTTGCCAAGTGGGGTTCGGCAACCGAGTAATAGATGCAACGCCCATCCCGCTGACTATTGAGCAACTGACAGCGTTGCATTAATCGCAAATGTTCAGAAGCCATATGGCTCGGGATCTCACACGCTTCAGCTAACTCCCCGACCGTGTACCTACCGCGCAAGAGCATTTGAATCATGCGCAGGCGATGCGGATGGGCGAGCGTCTTAAGGCACTCGGCAGCTTGTTCAAGCTTGGAGAGTTCGAGCAGTTTGAGTGGTAGATCGCTGGTGGCCATATGGGATTTCCTGTCTTAATACTCAAATATATCGGAATGTTCCGATATAGACCACGAGTCATTTTGTTTTCCGCTCCGTTTTTCGCTGAAAAGCGTCCGGTTTAGGTAAGGTTATTGCTGAAAAGACTCAGCTTGGCCCGGAAAGCTTCCATTTTGGAGATCGGTTTTGAAGTTTCGGACGGCTTCGACGGCCGCTTGGCGGAGTTGGGCGTACTGGCGGACAAACTTCGGCAGGTAGCCTGAATTCCAGCCGAGCAAGTCATTGGTAACGAGTACTTGCCCATCGCAGTGGGGGCCAGCGCCGATCCCGATCGTGGGGACCTTTAATTCGGAAGTGACTTTGCTGGCGATTGAACTGGGCACGCACTCCATAAGGACGCTGAAGGCGCCGGCGTCCTGAGCCGTTTGTGCATCATGTAGAACTCGATCCTCATCACGCTGGACGACATAGCCCCCTAACGCATGAACGCTTTGGGGTCTTAGTCCCACGTGAGCCATTACGGGGATACCGGCATCCACCAGGGCGGTAATGGTGTCGGCTTGGGCCGCGCCACCTTCCAATTTAATGCCATGACAGCCCGTTTTTTTGAGGATTTTCGCCGCGGCGCGGAGGGTGGGTTTGATCCCAAGTTGCCCATGGGGAAATGGGAGATCGACCAGCACGAAGGCTCGGCGGGCGGCTCTAGCGACCATCTCACCGTGATAGATCATATGGTTTAGGGTGACTGGGATGGTCGTGGAGTGCCCCTGAACTACCATGCCCAAACTATCGCCTACCAGCAAGATATCGACTCCCGCTTCGTCCAGGAGCTGGGCGGTAGGAAAGTCGTAGGCGGTGAGCATGGTAATTCGCTGTTGTCGCGATTTCATCTTTTGGAGATCGCGAATCGTAAGCGGTTTATGGGGGGCTGGCTCGGTCATTGGGACCACTGAATACTGGGTTATGGGAAGCTACCGATTGCCCGCACTGACGTCGGCCACGCGGCAGGCTGTTGGGTAAAAAATGCACCCGCGATTCGCGCTTTGCCGCACAGCTTGCGTTATAATCCACGAATCTCGTCAACAAGCAATCGCCTTTGAGTATATTCTTATTGTAGTTCTAAGATCAGTGGTTGGGGGAGCTTCAGAGGCGAACTCTGGCAATTGCGTTTAGTTATTTGTTTCTTCAGGTACTGCGGGTTGGTTCAGATAATACCAACTAAATATGTAGGAATTGGTTCTATGAAGCTTCAGAACTTCGGTGTGTTGGCTGAGAGGGAAAATAACGGACAGCAGTTTTCTGTGAGACGCCTGGTTTGCTGGGTGGGCTGTTTCGCTGCCATCGCGATTTGCCAACTGCTTTCCGGAGCCTCGGCAAATGCACAGGCGCCGGGTGCTAATCGCAAGACCTTCAATTTCAAAGGCGCCTTGCTTGATATGCAGCGTGGCGTGATGAAAGTTCAGGATGCCGCAGATAAAAAAGAGTATCTCGTAAAGCTTCCCAACGAACTTGAGCAGATTCGTTACTCGGGACAGGCAGCCAC
>JAUMAI010000338.1:0-2645 GCA_032116775.1 Pirellula sp.
GACTTACAGCAAACACTTGATGCAGTGGCTACAGCAGAAGTCGATCATGTTTCGGCTTATGCACTCATTGTTGAGGATGGAACTCGCTTAGCAGCCGATGTGAAGCGCGGCGTTATTGCACATCCTGATGATGATGACATGGCAGACAAGTACGAAGTGATCGAAAAGAATTTGTCTGCGTTGAATATGAATTGGTATGAGGTTTCCAATTGGAGTCGCACTGGTGGTGAATGTCGCCACAATGTTCATTACTGGCGAAGTGACAACTGGTGGGGGATCGGAGCAGGTGCGCACTCGCATATCAATGGGGTTCGATGGTGGAACGTCAAACATCCAACTGCTTGGACTGGAAAGCTTTCACTCTCGCAGTCGCCTGGTTATGCGCGTGAAATCCTGACGGTCGAAGATCGTTACGTCGAAGATGTTTTGCTTCGAATGCGCCTATCCGAGGGAATGCCTGTCGCTGAACTCAAGAATTCAGCAGCAGTGCAACGTCTGCTTGCTGATGAACTGATCGAATATGTGCCGACCAATCTAAGTGCGCAAAGCAACAGCCACGTTGCTTTGACGCAACGTGGCCGTTTACTTGCAGATCTTGTGATCCATCAAATACTTGACTAAAAAGTCGAACCCTCAACATCGATTTCATTGAAGATTTCTGGAAAAGCTATTACGAACAAAATCAATCCAGCTATCAAAAGAATGCCGAGTGCGATTCCAATCCAACCCATGACAATGCCGGCTGTGGCAAGCCCATTACCTTCTTGAGGCGTTGGGGAGTTTTTGATTTGGGATTTGGCGATATAGCCAAACACCAAAGCCAAAATTGAGCCAAGACCGTAAAGCACTATAAATCCCAAGATGCCCATCACCATGGAAGTGATGGCGAAACCATTTGTTGGCATTGATCGAGGAAACGGAGGTTGTTGGAATTGGGGCGCCGCAGCAGGTGGTTCAAAACTCATGCTGGCTACCTACTTGACCATGCGAATGGTGACAGGATATTTGAAATACTCGTTGTTGGATGATTTAACGGCCGCAATGATCGGTGCGATCAGCGTGAAGCCAGCCACAACAATTATGGTCACAAAGCCAATGAGGAAAAACATAAGAACAGCACTGACCACTGCGTAAATGATCATCGAAATCTGGAAGTTCAAGGATTCCACGGCATTCGCGCGAACTCTGCCTGAAGTCTTTCCTCCAGTGAGCATGATGACCAAAGGAACCAAGATTCCTGGCAGCCCGATGAAGTTGATCAAAGTTCCAGCGTGTGAAAGCACGGACAAATTGTTTTCATTCGGGGTAGAAGCTGGTTGACCTGAATTCTCCATGAATGGTGGAGGAGGTGGCATTTCGTTGGACATAAAGTTCCTTTCGTTAGTTCCTAGCCTAGATCACAGACGTGAGCGTTCTGAGGAGCTGCGCCTTAGAATTAGCACTCTATGCCATTGAGTGCCAAAATTAGACTGATTCGCGCAATTCCAAGGAGGTGCCCATGCTCGACGAACGAAAACTGACAGTGCTGCGTGCCATCGTTGACGAGTTTGTTACCTCCCATGAACCTGTTGGTTCAAAAGCGCTCGCCCAAAAACATTCACTTGGTGTGTCCTCAGCCACCATTCGCAACGATATGGCCGCGCTCGAAGACGAGGGCTACATCGCAGCCCCCCACACAAGTGCCGGTCGAATTCCGACCGACAAGGGCTACCGACTTTTCGTTGACAAACTCTCAACCGTTAAACCGCTGAGTTCAGCTGAGCGAACCGCCATCTCAACTTTTCTGGATCAAGCCGTTGACCTCGATGACGTGATGTTGCGGACCACCAAACTCCTAGCTCAACTCACTCGGCAGGTTGCAGTTGTTCAATATCCAAGCCTGCAACTTTCACGCATTCGTCACGTCGAACTCGTTTCTTTGCCGCACGCCAAAATTATGGTGGTCGTCATTGCTGACACAGGTCGGGTGGAGCAGCGCATTGCCGAGTTGTCAGTCGAAATCACCAGCGAGGATCTTGATGTTTTGAGGCAGCGAATCAATTCGGCAGTTTCTAACGTTTTGTTCACTGACGTCCCAAACTTGTTGTCAGGGTTCCCTGCAAAACTTGATCCGAATCTGCAAGCAGCTGCTTCTGGCATCGTGTCCTGTCTATTAGAAACACTGGTAGTGCGTCCAGAAGAACGCATAGTCGTTAGCGGAACAGCACATCTTGCACGCCTCGGATCTGACTACGCCGGTTCGGTTGCGCCGCTACTGGAAGCTCTCGAGGAAAACGTTGTTTTGCTACGACTTCTCGGTGAAGTTGCAGGCGAAGTTGTCACTGGCGACGATCTGCAGGTTCGAATCGGACACGAAAACCACCTTGATGGATTAGTGGCTGCATCCGTTGTTTCAGCAAGTTACGGATCTTCCGAGCATTCAATTGCTCGATTGGGTGTTGTGGGGCCAACACATATGAATTACCAAAACTCAATGGCAGCAGTAACAGCTGTTGCTCGGTATGTCGGACGAATTGTGACTGAGGCTTAAAGTGGCAAACGATTATTACGCAACTCTGGGAGTCTCCCGTGAAGCAAACGGAGACGAAATCAAGAAGGCGTATCGCAAACTGGCGCGCGAACTTCATCCGGATGTGAATCCAGAC
>JAUMAI010000339.1:0-3412 GCA_032116775.1 Pirellula sp.
ACTTTGCCACCAATCGATCACTGAAGAGTGTGTTCTTTAAGTGAGCTAGTTGAATAATCCTTGAATGCTTCGTTACGACGACCCTATCCCCTGCCTTAAGTGGAAACTTTCGTAAGGCATCGGCGGAGAGAAAAGCTTCAGTTGATTCGATCCCTACCGCAATGACAGATTGTGGGGAGATAACCAGTGGACGCGAGAACAAGGCATGAGCTGAAATCGGAAGAACAACAAGGGCATCCACTTGAGGCCAAACAACTGGGCCACCTGCCGAGAATGCATACGCAGTAGACCCCGTCGGAGTTGAACAGATAAGTCCGTCACAACCCCATCTGGATATCGGACGATTATCGATTTCTAAGAAAAGTTCAACCATCGTAGCTTTTTCTCGCTCGACGGTTACTTCGTTGAGCGCCCATCCACTGGCTACAACTGTGCCATCTCTTTCAACGCTGTAGCCCAAAGTAATTCGAGGGTCGATCACATACGATTTATTGATAATAGCCTGAATAACATCTGAAATCTTTGAGCGCTCAACTTCGGATAAGAAACCAACATGGCCCAAGTTCACGCCCAGCAATGGAATATCGCGTTCGTGTGCGACCTCTGCTGCACGCAGCATAGTTCCATCTCCCCCCAAAACAACTGCAGCTTCGATTTCAGGAAGATCTGCAATTGTCGAACGGATTACACCTGGAATATCGACATCTGAAATCGAGTAAATACCAAAAGTAGATGCAAGATTTTGCTGTAGCTCTACAGCTGCAACAACAGCATCGACTCGACCTGGATTACAAACAATTAAAAGATTACGCATCACTGTGGTCCAATCGCTATAGCCTGATCAAGCATGGCATGATCAATTTCTGCAGCGCCACGTCGTAGCCACAGGAAGTATTCAACATTTCCAGCAGGCCCAGGCAGTGGACTTGCCGCGATTCCCATTGTTCCTAATCCAACATCGTAAGCAGATTCGGCAACTTCAATCACTGCAGCTTTTCGCAAAGCTGGATCTCTCACCACTCCACCCGCTCCCAATTTCTCACGGCCTACTTCGAATTGGGGTTTCACCATCACTACAAAATCAGCATCTGATTTTGAGACTGCTGCTAACGCGGGCAGAACTAAAGTCAGTGAAATAAAGGACAAATCCGCCACAACTAAATCGATTGGTTCGCCCACCATGTCTCCGGTGAGGTGACGAATATTGGTGCGATCTAAAACCGTGACCCGTTCATCCTGGCGCAGCTCCCACGCGAGTTGTCCATAGCCGACATCAACTGCCACAACATGACCCGCATTGCGGCGCAGTAATACATCGGTGAACCCACCAGTGGATGCACCAGCATCTAAGCAGCGCTTGCCTTCAACATGTACCCCCGTAAAAACGGTTAGAGCACCTTCTAATTTGTGGCCACCGCGGGAAACAAAATCATCGCGATCTCCAGAGATAGTGATTGAAGTTTCAGCATCCACCTGTGTCGCCGGTTTAGTTGCGGGAATTCCATTTACTAAAACGGATCTTTTCTCAATGAGATCCGCAGCCTGTTCACGAGAACGTGCGAGCTCTCTTCGAACCAGCTCAGCATCCAATCGCGTTTTCATTGAAGTGAGTTAATTACATTCCATCAATCGATGAAAGAGCTTGGTTGAGTTTCTGGTGTAGCGTTTCAAAGCGCTCTGCATGATCGCCTACCTGCATAGCGTCGATCTCTTGAAGTTCCGCACGCAGATCTTCTACAAAAGCTTCACCATTGAAACTTTGACTGGTGGCTGAACTGTCATTGTTGAGCGCATGATCCATTTACTTGCTCACTTTCTTAGACACATTCTTTTTCGTAACTTTTTTAACAGCTTTCTTCGCGCTCTTCTTGACTGCAGGCTTTCTAACTGCAGTTTTCTTAGCAGCAGTTCTCTTTGCTGAACTTCCTGTACCGCCCTTTTTAAGCGCTGCAACCTCTTGCTTCAACGCTTCGAACTCGCCGCGCTTAACAAAACCCATTTTGGAAACCGAGCGTTCGACCTCATCCTCGATCTTTATCTTGAGAGCTTCGCCGCCCTCTTTCAGCCACACATTGACTGACTGTGCAACCTCGGTGCCAGACTTGTTTCCAAGTTGGACATTCTCGATAATTGATTTGATCGTCGCTTTGATATCGCTGTTCTTGCTCATGTCATAAGCCTACCTAAATTCGAGTTATCTCGACCGCTTCAACCTGCCAGCGACTAGCAAGACCGGTTGGCCCGCTCCAAAAACGTCGATGAATTGAGCCTGATACCTCTACCCATTGATCAGGAGTGAGTGTTAACGCAGTTCGTCGAGCTTTCGAACTCCATGCCCCAATGTCCAAGGTATCCACGCCAGACTGTTTGTCGCGGGTTACGATGAGTCGAAACTCAACAACCTTATCTCCACTGGGCAACTCTTTTTCAACCGCCTCCTGCGAAACTCTGCCTCGAAGAACTAGATCGTTAAGCGAGAAATCCTCCGCAACTTCCTCCTGCTGTGCTTTTCTCTTCTTTGTAACTGTCTTTGCAACCATCGCATTCCCTTTCTCATCAATGAGAGTGGGACGCTATTTCGTGGGTATGACTAATTTCTTGAAGGTGATTCAAAGTGTGGGTAACTACTGACCAGCTCTTTCGGCAGCGTCAGTGAACTCTTCCGTATCCAGCTCGGCGCACTTTATAAACCATTCACGTGCTTCATCTTTTCGGCCTGCAGCATCTAAGGCATCTGCGTAGGCATAGCGCAATCGAAGCGCCCATTCATCTGTTTCGTTGTTGAGTTCTTTGCAGGTTAAGGTCACAACAGCTGCATCCAACTCACCAAGATCACGGCGTGCACCGGCAGCTACGATTCTCATTTCAATTTCTTCTGGTTTAGCTAGACGTTTTACCTCTGGGGAACCAGCCAAATTCAAGGCTTTTAGCGGGTTTCCAAGGCCGCGTTCACAATCTGCCATCACTGGCAATGATGAAACATCTCCCGAAATTCTGTTTGCTGCTCGTAACTCCTTTAGTGCAATTTCATAATGACCAGCCCTGTAAGCGGCATATCCTGCCGACTCGCGAACAACAGCTAGGCGACCTGCATGGTGTGCCGCGGCAATTCCATGCTTGTGCGCTAATTGCGGATCGGTATCTTGATACAAATTAATGCAGACAAGATGTCGTGAAACAACTTTTGCATTTTCTGGTGACAACGATAAAAGTTCGGCGCGAACTGATTTCTCTAGCTCTTCACCTGTAACATCTTCTGGAATATCTGGTTCAAAAATTCGTGGACGCAAACGTGATTGATCGCGATCCATCGGCGCAGGCCTTGCCCCGCGTGGATCTGAGCCATCGCGTGTTTGGCGTGGTGCACCTGCGCGGCTTGTTGAACCACCACGAGCCGGAAGATCTTCGCGGC
>JAUMAI010000340.1:0-2908 GCA_032116775.1 Pirellula sp.
GTAAAAACTAGTTAGACGCGAGCGACGAAAAGATTGCTAGCAAAAGCACTGGGAAAATGGCCGCAACAACGAAAAAATCCATTCCAGTCATGTCAAAAGCTCCTTCTACAACGGTTTTCCTTGGGGAATTATCGACGGAAATCGCGTGAAGAACAACACAAAATCGGTTGTATCAGCGAAATCGAGGATTATCTTAAAGTGCTAGCATTCTGAGTTCGTCATCAAATCTATGCCCCTATTCCCCCGCAAAGGCAGATAGAAAGCTGGTGACGATTGACGCTACGTCTCTAGCCTTCCAATGAGCAGAGAGGTAACGCGACAACTTGATTGCCCATCAGAACGTGTACGGCCCAGCCGATTCGATTTAACAATGAATCGGTTCGCAACGAGAGATGAAGTGTTACCTATCTGAAACGAAAGCAGCCATTCATGAGCAACCCTGTAGAGCAACTTAATTTGGTCCCGTGGATCTGGGAATCGACACCAATTACGATAAAAATAATACTCTATGGGCTCCTGGCGTGGGCATTGATTCAGATATTGATTGATTTCATCGCCAAGCATTCCCTGCTAGGGAATACCAAGGCTAAAATCCGAAGATTGGCAACAAAAAACTTAAATGAAATCCAGGATTGCCAACGGATCTTAGAAGTCACCTCAAAGCCAGATGAAAAAAAGAAAGAAAACGAATCCGATCAGGATTCCAATCAGGAAATCGCTAATGCATTGCATTTGGCTCGATCATTGGAGTTTAACGCACCCAATCTAGATTGCATTCTAAAAACGATTTCCGGTGTGTCAGTATCAGAAAATACCATAGGCAATTCAATTAACGTTGATACGTCGAGCTATCCAATCCTCCACCAGAGGATAAAAGCGCTTGAAACAACCATAGAAAAAAATAAAGCGTCGGTTGATCAGCTAATCGATAATGTAAACATGAAAAAGAATGGGTTCGATAATGATTTTCAGAATGTAAGCCGTAAAACGCAGGCGATAGTTGGGAATGTTTTGACGTTATTATCAAGATCCACTTTGAACAACAGGAGTTTTGTCGATCAAGAGCGTCTTCTGCTCCTGGCTAAAAGAACATTAACGAGATTTATTGAGTATTCCGCGAGAAGCGAGGTTTCTGCTTTTGAGTTGTGCTCAAAGCTGAGTGCATACAATCCACTTTACCGTGTACTTTCCTTTTCGGTTCTCGTTGTTTTTGCGATGGTGTGGTTTGTTAAGTATCTTTTCGATACAGATGGGATATTAGTCGCGTTCCGTGAATACTGGTACTACAAGCCTAGGAGACGGTCGAACGACATGCGTCGTTTCCTACACTTGGCCTGGCATTGTTCGGTTTATATCCCAATTCTGGCAATCACATTCGTTGCTTCTGTGGTTCTTGGGACCGGAAAAGAAGGGCTCTTTTTTCTTTGTCTGGCTAGTTCCGCGGTCTCCCTCGAGATTTGCGTAAGTGTCATTCTCGATAAAGTCCATCATTTGCAGGATTTGACTCGTCAAACCACGCGCGCTATTCGGCAGTACGAAGGAACTGATGCGGGATTGGGGATACGCTGGATTAAATATTTCCAGAAGCGTCATGTCCAGGAGCGTACAGGCGTCGCTAAAGCGGCTTTAGTGACCGTTTTTTCTATTTTTCTTTTTAGTATTGTATTAGGCATAGAAGTTTTAACACTGAAAAAGCATAGCCTTGAATCCGAGATTGTTAAGCTCTCTTTAGATCCTAAAGATCAAGCCCTGGAAACTAAGTTGAGGCATTTGATCATCGAGCAAATCTATAATGAAAATTATCTATTGATAGTTGCTGGAATATGTTCGTTTGTGCTTTTCTTTATATCCGTTTATAAACTTTGGGTGCAAACAAGATATGTTCTTGAGGATACTGATGCGATGGACCGTTTTAAAACACCAGAGGAGGCAGAGAGCGAGTATTTGGCTGGTGTTCGCAGGCATGACTCTACGGAATATCTAAATGATAATGTTGATTAGTTGATGATCCCTGGATGTTCTTAAATGGTCCTAGATTTTAGGATCACGGCCGTGCGGTCCTTCGATAGAGGAAGTGTTACGCGTGATCCGGTAGCTCTTGTGGACTTCCACTGGCCTTTGGAGGACAAATAGAGAAACAAGTATGTCAGTGAGCGCGTAAAAGAGGCCAGTGATGGGCGATTCAAAATGGGCCAGTTCGACAGGAAAGGTAACGGGCATTCGGATAGGTGGATTCTTCTGAGCCTTTCTATTGGTACCAGCCAATGGTTTGTCGGCTTGATATGAACAAAACGCAGGAAATCGACCATCTCTTTGCCACAAGGATGTCCAACTGAATGTATCGCCCAGTGCGAACGATCGAATGCTCCCAGCTCGCAGTTATGCCAGTCGATCGGCTGCTCGCTGACCTCCTTCACCCAGTGGAAACGTACACTCGCTGCTGCGGCCCAAACAAGCGCCTTTCTGGGTGTGCAAACCTCCGGGCCCACCAAGGACTCGATCGAGATCAAACTCCCCGAAGCAGGCGAGAGGCTTGAGGTGAGAGGCGAGAGGGAACAGCCGCTTGCCACTGACCACTTACCTCATATGTCGCCCTCTGGGCGTTTAGAGGTGTTGGGTGTGCGCCTAAGTCCGGCGGCTTACGCACGCCGGCAGTTCTTGTGCCGCCCTCCGGGCTTTTAAGGGTGTTGGGGGGCTGCAATCCGGTGGCTTACGCACACCGGCAGAGAAGTGCCGCCCTCCGGGCTGAAGCCAAACTCCCCGAAGCAGGCGAGAGGCTTGAGGCGATAGGCGTGAGGGAACAGCCGCTTACCACGGACCACTTACCTCATATGTCGCCCTCTGGGCGTTTAGATGTGTTGGGTGTGCGCCTAAGTCCGGCGGCTTACGCACGCCGGCAGTTCTTGTG
>JAUMAI010000340.1:2918-5546 GCA_032116775.1 Pirellula sp.
GGACCGCAGTCCGGTGGCTTACGCACACCGGCAGAGAAGTGCCGCCCTCCGGGCTAAAACCAAACAGCCTTACGCGCGGGGTGATTGGTGATTGGTGATTGGTGATTGGTGAAGGACAAACCACGGACCGAATAAACCACACGCCCAACTTCTTCCACTTCAACAATCAACAATCACCACTCGACAATCATCAATCCGATGGAGAAAACGCAGTCCGGTGGCTTACGCACACCGGCAGAGAAGTGCCGCCCTCCGGGCTAAAACCAAACAGCCGGGAGCAGGCGAGAGGCTTGAGGTGATAGGCTAGAGGGAACAGCCAAACAGCCGGAAAACTTTGGTGCGATCATCAGCAGGTATCCAATGATCACGATGCATGTAGCTCGACTCGCAAGATTTCGGTGAGCACCCAGCAAGCAACGGAAGTCTTGCGACTCCAGCCACCGCCACGATGCAAGCTACAGAAGTCATGCGGTAGGGCGCAAGAACTGGTTATTCATCGGATCCCTGCGCGCAACGGTGCGGAATGCGAGCTTGATGTCGCTTGTAGCCAGCGCGCTGAGGATGGAACTCGATGTAGGGATGCACTTAGAGAGCGTCCTAACGCCCATGCTCCGAGGGACGGCCAAGACTGAGGAGTTGTTAACGGGGCTGTTAACGAAAAGCCAGCATAATCGAAGCTCACAGCCCCCTTAGTCGCGGAAGTTCTGGATTAGCGAACAATGCCGTCTTGAAATTTGTCGATTTATCAACTAAGATTCTCGATAGTAGAACAGCGAGGTGGAAAAATGGGTTTTGGCGGTAGGTTGCGTTATGCCAGGGAATCTGCGGGGTTGACCCAGAAGCAGCTTTCCGAGGCCACAAATATTGGGATTTCGTCCCTTTCCGAATTCGAAAATGATTCCAGGGACCCGTCTGCGCTGCAGTTGGCCCAAATCGCCCAGGAACTGCGGAGAAGTCCTGAATTCTTTTTCCAGCAGGGAGAGCCCGAACCTGAGATAGTGCTTTGGCGAGAATGTCCGGCCGATGGCTCTGCGTCATCCGTTCAGTTGCAACTCATTCAGTTAGCAGAACAATTTCATCGCTTAGAACAGCTTTGCGGCAATCCGGAGCCGCCACAGTTTGAGTTTGCCTCTGGTTCCGCGGAAAGTTTTACATTCGCCAAGGCTGAAGTTCTGGCACACACGTTTCGCAATCGATACGCCCTCGGGGAACGCCCTGGTCAGATTCTTTTGCGGGTACTTGAGGATGTTATCGGCGTTAAGGTCTTCTTCCTCGACTTCGAACCGTCTGGCACAGCAGCTTGTTCTTTGTCCGATAGATTTGGAGCTGCAATCTTACTGAACTCGAGAAATGTGAGTTGGCGACGAAATTTCGATTTAGCCCATGAGTTGTTCCACTTGTTGACCTGGAAAGTATTTCGTGTTCCCGGTTCGGAGAGTGCGGCGACGTCGTCAACGCGTGAGGAGCAGCTAGCCAATTGTTTTGCCGGCCACTTGCTCCTTCCAGCTGAAGCGTTGAAGACCGCCGTGTCCAAACAACTGCGGGAAAAGAAAACGCTCGACTTCGAGGATCTCTTTGACATCGCACGCCAATTCGCAGTATCAGTGCCGGCAGTGGTTTGGCAAATGAAATCCGCTGGTACAGTTAAGCGAGAGGATGCGGAGAAGCTCACAGAGCAGATCAAGGATCGATCACGCTATTGGGAGACTCGAACCAATGATCCACCATCGCACAGGCCCCTACGATTCGAGGCGCTGGCGATCGAGGCGATGGACAAAGGTCTGATGGGAACGGGTAAGTTCGCCGAGTACATGGGGATCTCGCGCCGGGAGGCAATGAAACTGCTCGACGAACGAGCTGATAAGTTCTGGCAGGAGGAAATCCGTGTCGAGATTGAAGTTATTGATTCTTGACGCGTGCGTAGTCATCCAACTCCATGAGCTCGATCGCTGGCAATATTTCGCTTGAAGAGATACTCAGCAAGATTGGTTTGACTGCATCACAATTGCCACCACAGTATCGTCGCGAATTCCGTGAACGGTGGACCCAAGTTGGTTTTGATGAACGACTAAAGGGACTTGGTCTCAAGTCGAGTTCATCCGCAGACTAGGACTGCTTATCTCCAATCACATCTGGCCAAATTTTCGTTGCTGCAAGACCTGATAGCTTAGTTTTTCGTGGGTCTGCCATAGGCTAGCAGTGGCTCCTTGAGCCCTACGGTAAGAGCGCCCTGCGGGCTTTTAAGGTTGTTGGGGGGGCCGCAGTCCGGTGGCTTACGCACACCGGCAGATAAGTGCCGCCCTCCGGGCTAAAACCAAACAGCCCGATGATTTCGGAGAAATCATCGACAATCTAAACAGACAAGCGGTTTTGGGGGCAGGCGTGAGGTGTGAGGCTTGAGGTGTGAGGGAACAGCCAAGTAGCCGAAGGATTGGGGACAATCGCCCAGCGAGGGGCCGACAGCCTGTTTAGATCAGGTGAACCTGGATTCTCATTCAGAACTAGGATACAATCGGACTATGGTATCTTCCATTCTTGACCACATGCTACAACCGGCAACCGATCAGATGCCGCCTGATTTTGCTCGCAAATTACTCGATCTACGAGCGAGTCCGGAGTTGCTTGCTC
>JAUMAI010000341.1:0-21318 GCA_032116775.1 Pirellula sp.
AATAGCAATTTCCCGCCAATGTCATAAGATTGGCAGTTCTGTTGGTGCGATGGGGAATGCGAAATTTGTGACTGTCCTTTGGGTGGGAGTGATTAGGTCACGTTTCGGGACTCCGTGGGATGCTGGCGAGGGATTTGGGTGTGGATAAGGGTTGATCGTTTGGGGGAGTGTGCTTCGGCAATTCAATTAGGTTTGCGCGATTGCCTGAATGGAGGCAGCCTGTATGCTGTAGGAGTTGGCTTGGTGCTTGGGAAGATTGAAATAGGTCCCTCGAAATAGGTTTCTTGGGGAATGGTGATTAATGCCGCGCCGTCGTGACGACAAGGAAAACGCTAAGTTAAGCGATGAGGAACGGCATATTCTTGGCGGTATACGTCAGCAAGCTAGCAGGATTCGGCCGCAATCGATCAAGACTCTAGTGAATCGGCTGATTTCAGAGCGTGGATATGCCGCTGTTCAGGGGGGGGAAGCGATTCGCGAAGCTTGGGAAAAGGTTGTTGGGCCGCAATTGGCTCGGCAAGCTACCCCAGGAGTGATGCGCAAGGGCGTTTTGCTGATCAATGTTGCTGATAGCCTCACTTTACAGGAATTGCATTTCCGCAAAAAGCACTTGCTACAGCAGTTGCAATTAGTGGACAGTGGATTGCGGATTACGGACCTAAAATTCAAGCTTTCTGCGCCCTAATTCTATGGCTTACCCCTGGCGCGGAATGGGCCAAAATCTGCTACAATACGACTTCTCAGGCAGGGGTGTTTCGACGGACGTAAATGCCTTTCTGTCAAGAGGTTGTAGCCATACTACCGAGGGGCAATTTTACGGCCCTCGCGTCGGCAAAAGGAGAATGGAAAGCAATGAGTGGTGACTCCGAAGGTATTTCTCTGGATCGATCTGATTATTCGGCTGACGACCTAAAGCATCTAAGTGACTTGGAGCACGTCCGCCAGCGTCCGAGTATGTACATTGGCGATACTGGTCTCAAAGGCTTGCATCATCTGGTGTATGAAGTCGTCGATAATTCGATCGACGAGGCGATGGCTGGTTACGCAAAGTCTGTTTCGGTCACTGTCAATGCGGATGGTTCTGTCACCGTTGAGGATGATGGTCGCGGTATTCCTGTCACTCGACATGCGCAGCTTTCCGAGCAGATGGGGCGCGATGTTAGCACGCTCGAAGGCGTAATGACGGTATTAAAGTTCGGTGGGAAATTTGACAAAAAATCCTATCAGACCTCGGGTGGTTTGCACGGCGTCGGTGTCACCGTGGTGAACTTTTTGTCGCAATGGTGCGAGGTAGAGGTCCATCGCGACGGAGTCGTTTCGACGCAAAGTTATGAGCGTGGTGTTCCTCTCGGTCCAGTTCAGCAGGTACGTAAGTCGAATCGAGTTGGAACGAAGACAACCTTTAAGCCTGATGCCACAATTTTTCAGAACACCAAATATAATTTCGATACGCTTCACAAGAGACTGCAAGAACTCGCTTTTCTCAACAGTGGCGTGCGCATTGTTTTCAAAGATGAACGCAATGGTGAAGGTGGAGAGTTCTACTACGAACGCGGAATTATCGAGTTTGTCGAACACCTTAATCGCGCTAGCGATGTCCTGCATAATGACGTGATTCTCATCGAAGGAACTGCTGAAGGAATTCAATTCGCAATTGCTTTCCAGTATTCAAAAGAGTTCTCCGAAAATCTGCAGTCGTTTGTGAACAACATCAATACGATTGAAGGTGGTACTCACGTTTCTGGATTCCGGTCTGCACTGACGCGTTCGCTGAATAATTACGGTAGAAAAGAAAATATCATCAAAGAGCAACTAACTGGGGAAGATTTCCGCGAAGGCTTGACCGCTGTTATTTCGCTCCGAGTGCCACATCCGCAGTTTGAAGGACAGACAAAAACGAAACTCGGTAATAGTGAAGTTGAAGGGATCATCAATTCAGCTGTTGGTGAGCAACTCACGAAATACTTGGAGGAAAATCCAAGATCGGCCAAAGATATCGTGCGAAAAGCGATTTTGGCATCAGATGCTCGCGAAGCGGCCCGACGCGCACGCGAACTGTTGCGAAAACGTAAAGATGCTCTAAGTGGTGGCGGCTTGCCTGGCAAGCTGCGCGATTGCATCAGCAACAAGATGGAAGAATGCGAACTCTACCTGGTGGAAGGTGATTCGGCAGGTGGTTCGGCTGAGGGTGGACGTTTCCGCGACACTCAGGCTATTCTGCCGTTGCGTGGTAAGATCATCAACGCCTTCAAGAGCCGTGAAGATAAAGTGCTGGCCAATGAAGAAGTACAAAGTATGATCCAAGCGATCGGTGCAGGTATCGGCATTGATCAAAATATCGATAAGCGGCGTTACAACAAAGTCATCATTATGACCGATGCTGATATCGACGGATCCCACATCCGTACTCTGTTGCTCTGCTTCTTCTATCGACAGATGTATCAATTGGTTGTTGGAGGACACGTTTACGTCGCCCAGCCACCACTTTTCCGAGTCATTCGCGGGCGAGGAAAAGAGACGTACTATGTTCAAACAGAAGAAGAGATGAAGACGCAGTTGACGGAACGTGGTTTAAGCGATAGTCGCCTGCTGCTGGAAAGTGGCCGTGAAATTGCTGGTGATGAAATGCGCCGGCTCTGCACAACGCTCAGTTCGATGGAAGATGCCTTGTTGGCTCTCGAACGTCGCGGGATTGGATTGCGATCCCATGCTGAAAGACAGGAGTTGGAAACCAATAAGTTACCGATTTACCAGGTAGCGATCGGTACCGAACAGCATTGGTTTACTACCCGAGAGAAACTAGACCAGTTCTTGACTGAACGCGGTTTGACTGAGTCGGCAGCGAAAAATGATGCGGCTGCAGCTACGCCAACTACTAATGCGACACCTGAATCTGCGGAAAGCATCAAGCGTTCCCCGAGAATTATCGAATTGCATGAAGTGCGTAATATTAATGCTGGCTTGAAGAGTCTCGAGGAATTGGGGTTCGGTATTTTCGATCTGATTCCTCAAGAGCGAACAGGCACCACGGAATCAAGGTTCAAACTGACTCGTGAAGAGTCTGAGATTGGTGTTGATGACTTGCGTGGTTTACTCGGTGCTATTCGTGCTGCTGGTGAGAAAGGCCTCACCGTCACCCGCTTCAAAGGTTTGGGTGAAATGAATGCTGAGGAATTACGCGAAACAACTCTCGATCCCAAGAATCGCACTTTGGTCAAGGTTACGCTTACCGATGCTGCTGCGGCAGACGAGATGTTCCGCGTGCTGATGGGTGATAAAGTTGAGCCACGGCGAGAATTCATTGAGAAGCATGCTTTGGATGTTCGCAACCTAGACGTTTAAGCGGAGAAGTTATCGTGCGAATCGGTCTTGCATTTCAGCTGTTCTTCAAAGCTTTAGCGGGCGGGAAGACGGCCGATGCTCTTCAGGCGGTCTTGCAGGGTAAAGAAGTACTCAGTCCCGCTTCCAAGCCAGCGAATTTGCCTGAGCCAGTGGCGACGCCAGCACTACCCAAACCGCAAGTAGCATCGCGAAGTGAGGCGCTAACATTGTTGGCGACATTACAGCGCGAAGCTAGATTGCTGGATTTGGTCCAGGAGCCGCTCGAACAATACCCTGATGCTCAAGTAGGCGCGGCAGCACGCGATGTTTTAAGGGATACTCGCAAGGTTTTGGAAAGAGCTTTCGGTATCACGCCGCTGATTGATGTGGCTGAAGGCTCTTCGGTCGAATTACCGAGCTCACCATCTCCAATGCTGTGGAAGATTTCCGGCTCGCAATCGCTAGGTGCTTCCGCAGGTTCAAGGAAAATGATGGTGGTGCATCCTGGTTGGAAGGCTGATCACTGCCAGTTACCAGTATGGAACGGTTCATCCGAAGATGCACTGGTTCTTGCTCCAGCTGAAGTTGAAAACAACGGTTAGGTTTTAAGGGAATCATGACTGCAAGATACGCCGTCGGTATCGATCTTGGTACAACCAATAGTGTGATGGCGTTTACGCCGCTGGAGCAAGAAAATGCGGCTGTGGAACTAGTTCCTCTGCCACAGTTTGTGGCCCCAGGACAAATAGAAGCACTTACTTCACTCCCCTCGTTTATCTATTTGCCTACCGAGGAACAGTGGCAAAGTGGCGTGTGGATGCAGCCAGGTCAGTCTTATGAGAACGTAGTTGTTGGGGCTTATGCTCGACAGGTTTCTGCCGAGCAACCAGACCGAACGATATCAGCCGCTAAGAGCTGGTTATGTCATGGTAAAGTTGATCGTCGTAGTCCGTTATTGCCATGGAACTCAACCGAACCAGTTAGCAAGCTATCGCCGATAGAAGCTTCGAAGTACGTGTTGCTGCATCTGTTGGATTGCTGGAAAAGACTCAAGCCGGATTCGCCGATTGCGGAACAAGTTGTCGTACTAACCGTTCCTGCCTCTTTCGATATGGCGGCGCGTGAGTTGACTCGCGAAGCTGCGCTGGCTGCTGGGCTCCCGGAAAATTTTATTTTGCTCGAGGAACCTCAAGCTGCTCTGTACCATTGGCTACAAAGTAAGGGGGAAAGTTGGCGTCGATCTGTTTCCAAAGGTGATGTGATTTTTGTTTGTGATGTTGGAGGCGGAACGACAGATCTTACCTTAGTCAAGGTCGAGGAAGAGCAAGGCGAATTGTCGCTGAAAAGAGTGGCTGTTGGTAATCATTTGCTGGTGGGTGGCGATAACATGGATCTCGCCCTAGCCCATTGTTTAGCTCAAAAATTTGCCGAACGTGGGACAAAGCTAAATCCTTGGCAAAGTGTTTCGTTGTGGCACTCTTGTCGAAAAGCAAAAGAGACGTTGCTGACCCCAGGCGGTCAAGATCCGCAGACAATTGCAGTGCTAGGTCGCGGCAGCCGACTGATCGGTGGTACGGTGCAAATCGAAGTTAGTCGTGACGAAGCTCAGCATATTTTGCTCGATGGTTTTTTCCCTACCTGTACCCCTGACGCACAACCCGTTCGACAACCACAGTCTGGCTTTCAAGAGATTGGCTTGCCATACGAGCATGACACGGCAATCACACGTCATATTGCCTGGTTTCTCGCCGCACAATCGACGAAGGAATCGATTCGTCCGACACATCTGCTTTTCAATGGTGGCGTTTTTAAGTCAACCGCTTTTCGCGAACGCCTGATCGACATCATTCAATCATGGAATTCATCTTCATCCTCTCCGCTCAAAGTATTGGGTGACCTAGATGATCTGGATCAGGCGGTAGCTTGTGGTGCCGCGTATTACGCTTGGTCAACACAGCATGGTGGTATCCGAATTCGAGGTGGAGCAGCTCGAAGTTATTATGTGGGAATCGAAAGCGCTGGACTCGCTGTGCCCGGAATGCCTCGTCCATTGCAATCGCTCTGTGTTGTTCCGCAAGGTATGGAAGAAGGGACTGCTATTGATGTCCCTAGTCGCGAGGTTGGTTTGATCGTTGGGCAGCCTGTAAGCTTTCGTTTTTTTGCGTCTTCTGTTCGCAAAGAAGATCGGCCCGGTCAGTTGCTGAAATGGTGGGATGAAGAAGAGTTGGTAGAGACCGCGCCCATGGAACTGCTTTTGCAAGCAGAAAATGTTCCAGAGGAAGGCTTTGTCCCGGTCCATTTTCATAGCAAGTTGACGGAACTTGGAGTTTTTGAATTGTGGTGCCACAGCGTGCGCGATAGCCAACGCTGGAAACTGGAATTCAATGTACGCGAGGATTCTGAGGTCAACCGGTGAGTAGTTCAGCCGAAATGCTCTTGCAGGATGCACCGAGCCGATACCTGGTTGGAATCGATTTAGGCACAACCAACTGTGCCGTGGCATTCGTCGATACTTTTGCGACGCAGCCTAGCGTTTCGACTTTCAAGATTTCGCAATGGGTGGATTGGCAAACATCCGATCACAGAGACACTCTTCCTTCGTTTGCATATCAATGGACAGCAGATGAAGTAGGTTTGCCTGCCGATGCGAAGAGCGGTAAGCCAATGGCTCGCCGCACGGTCGGTGTATGGGCTCGCGAACGGGGCGCCTTGTCACCTGGACGACAAATTGCTTCGGCCAAAAGTTGGCTCTGTCATGATGGCGTCGATCGCACTTCGCCATTGTTACCATGGCATGCAGATGATGATGTTGAAAAACTATCGCCCGTACAAGCAAGCAGTTTGTATCTGGCGCATATCGTGTCAAAATGGGATGAACAATTTCCCGAGTTTCCTCTCGCTCAACAAGAAGTGATCATCACCCTGCCGGCATCGTTCGACGAAGTAGCGCGCGAATTAACCATTCAAGCTGCGAAACTCGCCGGATTAGATAAGGTTTTTTTAATTGAGGAACCACAAGCTGCGTTTTACGCTTGGCTGAATCGAAACTCTCAAGATTGGCAATCAGTTGTTCGTCCTGGCCAGACCATTCTGGTTTGTGATATCGGCGGTGGGACCACCGACTTTACGCTGATTCGTGTGCGTGAAGCAGCGACAACAGGAAAGTCAGAGTTTCTTGATGCTGCTTCGCCTGGTGAGGTGACACTGCATCGTGTCGCTGTGGGGCAACATCTGATTTTAGGTGGGGATAATTTCGATTTAGCCTTGGCTAAATTTGTTGAAGAGAGGTTGACTCAAGGACGCCAATTGCCGCATCGTCAGTGGGAATCGCTGCGGCAGAGATGTCGGTCTGCTAAAGAAATACTGTTGGGGAAAAATCCTCCAACGTCATATACCATCCACTTGGCAGCGACTGGTTCGAGACTCTTGCAGTCTGGACTGCAAGCTCAAGTCGATCAAGCTGATGTTCAGAAAGTCTTGATTGATGGTTTTTTTCCAGCTGTTGAGTTCGGATCGCGTCCACAAATCGCTTCCACTGGATTTGTAGAATTTGGCTTGCCTTACGCCGCGGATGCTGCCATCACCAAGCACTTGAGTGCTTTTTTGGTGGATCATGCTTGGGCTGGTCGAACAGATGAGGAGAGAGAACGTCTCGATCTTTTAGAGGCTGCTAAGCCTGACTGGATTCTTTTTAATGGTGGTGTGCTGGAATCCGAAGTTATTCAACGAACGATTGAAGAGCGAATTTCGGCATGGTTTGCTGGTAAGCATCCAAGAATTGGTGGTGCTTGGCGTCCCGTTTGTCTGGATGCACCTCGCAAGGATTTGGCTGTTGCGGAAGGAGCGGCCTACTTCGGTCTAGTTCGTCGCGGTCTGGGGATCAAGATCGACGCAAGGTTAGCACGCAGTTATTACCTGGCAGTTTCCAAAGAGCCACCTAAGGCAATTTGTTTAGTGCCTGGCGAAGCGTCTGCCGGAGAGCGGTTTATACTCGAACAGAATGAATTTGATTTGGCCGTCGGTATACCGGTGGAGTTTCCTGTTTACGTATCCAGCCTGCGTTTGGCTGATCCAATGGGCGCCATCGTCGATATCGATTCGGCACAGATGCATTCGTTACCGCCCATACGGACTGGAATCGATGTCAAGCGCGGGCGAAAGGAAGCAACGGAACGAGTGCGACTTGAGGGGGAACTGTCCGAGATTGGAACCTTGCAGCTTTCTTGTGTCGCCGTGGAAACAGGAAAGCGTTGGAAATTGGAGTTCGATATTCGCAGCGCTCTCGAAAGTGGACGTGAGGCGCACCAAGGTACCGGTGAATCGGCCGGTATCGTAGATCAGGCTCTGCTGGAGAAAGCAGGGTCTGCTATTCATGAGGTGTTTGTTGGCGGAGTCATACCACCCTCAAAGTTGGTCAAAGAACTGCGACAACGGTTAGAGCTTGATCGAAGTCAGTGGCCACCTAGTTTACTGCGAGGCATGTGGCAGCAACTTGTTGACGTTGAGGAGGGGCGTAGGAAGTCTTCCGAGCACGAATCGCGTTGGCTGAATTTGCTTGGTTATTGTCTCCGGCCCGGTTATGGAATGGCGACCGATGATTGGCGAGTGGCTGAAAGTTGGCGGCGTGTTCATGGCAAGCTCGCTTTTTCCGCCGCCAGCTCTCGCCAAGAGGCGATCGTACTGTGGCGTAGAGTCTCCGGTGGATTTTCAGCAGGACAGCAGTTAGCTCTCTTTCAGTCGATTCAAGGTGTCTTTAAGGATGGGTTGGCTAATCGAAGCAAAGCTTTGCGAAGTGGAGCTAGCGATTTGGTTGAGATGATTCGATTAGTTGGATCGCTCGAGCTTTTGCCAATTGTCGAGAAGATTCGAATCGTCGATAGTCTTAGTGAAGTGATAAGAGATAAGAAAGCTCAACCACTTCATGCATGCACTTGGTGGGCGTTGGGGCGACTTGCCGCTCGAGTTCCACTTTACGGGCCTCTCAGTGGTGTGATTGACGCAGGACGCGTTGAGTTGTGGATCGAAAAGTGGATGATGTTGCCAGCTACAGGCAATGAAATGTATTTAGCGATAATGCAGTCAGCCAGGCGAACGGGTGATCGTTATCGCGACATATCTGTGGAATCGAGAGAAGAAGTGCTCAGTTGGTTAGAGCGCCAGCAGGCTCCGGTGCACTATCTGGAGCTGGTCCGTGAGGTTGGCAAATTGGCGACTGAGGAGCAATCCGAAATCTTTGGAGAGTCTTTGCCGCTTGGCTTACGGCTACAGAATCTGACCGGCTAGCCATTCGTAGATGTTTTGTAGCACTTTCTCGCGACCGATATCGAAGTGAAGTTCGTGACGCATATCGGGCCATAGTTGTAATTCAGTTCGATTGGAATTCTTTTGAAATTCGCGACTGGCATCGGCGGAAGTGATTTCGTCGTAGGTTCCATGAATCAATTTGGTTGGGATTTTTAGTTTGTGCGCATGGTCAATCGCCCATTGCCCACTATCCAACAAAGCTGCTCCCAAACGCAATGAAAGGCGTTGATACAGGAGAGGATCCGCAAGAAAACGCTGTTGTTCAAGCGGATCGCGGGTCAGTAGCTTGGCTTCTACGGGAGCTTTAATGGTGAGATGGGGAATAAACTTTGCGAGTGTGCGGGCGAAGCGAATGAAGGCCTTCGAGGGAGGCCGAGATGCCCGGAACATCGGCGCGGAGATGATGTTCGCTACAGGCAGGGGCATCGTGCGGCGAAGCGAATAATTCGCGACTAGGTTACCACCCATGCTATGTCCGTAAAGAACGACGGGCAAAGAAGGCCAAGTCTCCTGAGCTAGGCTGAGCGTGCGCTGGACCTCGTCCAGCATCGAGTCATAGGATTCGATACAGCCCCTGGCTCCAGTTGATTTGCCATGGCCAAGTTGGTCGAGGGCAACAGCGGCAATCTGCTGCTCGGCGAAGAAAGCAGCGACCTCTCGGTACCGACCGCTATGCTCACCAAGTCCATGAACAAAGCCGATGACCGCTATTGGTTGATTGGAGGGGGACCAGATACGTGCGAATCGCTCTACTCCATCAGCAAATCGCCGTGGGCCTGATTGCTCCTGCATGCTGTGCACCTCATGTTGAGGTTATTAGGCGTCGAGCATCTATGATGCAATCAAACGACCACCTAGTTTTTGCTCACAAGCAGCAATGATTTGTTGCACACAATCATCAGCTTCTTGGCTTGTAAGAGTTCGCGAATCGCTTTGTAAGGCAAAGGAGAAAAGAACTCTCTTCTTTCCTTCTCCATCTTTACTTGCATCTCGATAGGTCTCTCGATAACGCAAGTCTTTAAGCAGTTGGCCACCAGCAGCGATAATGACGTTGGATAGTTCGTTCCAGCGTATTGTCTCCTCAAGCACAAGATTGAGGTCTCGGGAAACTGCTGGATAGGGGCTGATTACCGAGGCTGTGGGAACAATTCGAGCCAAAGGCAACAATGCATCGAGTGATAATTCGACAATCGTGCATTGCCCATCGAGACGGGTTTCTTTGCGACTTGATTTGGCGAGTGTGGCTACATAGCCAATTGTGGTGTTATTCAAATGGATCGATACGCCATGTCCCGGTTCAACCAGCGAATGAGTCCACTGCTCAAACATCCAATTCCTGGTACCACAAATCGAGTCGAGCATCGATTCAACGATACCTTTAGTCGTTCGGAAGTCGGTTCCAGCAACCCAAGCTAATGTTGCCTGTTCGGTCGGTAGGCCACCCTCAGCGCTGGGTAGATAGATTTGTGCGACTTCAAATAGATCTGCATCTCGTGCCGATTGTGATTGATTGTGCAAGCGACATTGCAGCAAGCTGGGGACAATACTGCGGCGAACTCGAGTCGCCCCTTCCAAGAGAGGAATATCGGTTGAAAGGGCGGGGACGTTCGTCCATGGACTGAGTAGTTCATCCGCCTCGATGGATACCACTGAAGGAGTTAATGCTTCATCTAGTCCAGCTGCGATCATAACCGCGCGAATGCGTTCTAGTACCACATCTTTTGCCCGTTTGGCCGAAGCAAACATTGGTACTGGAACATCCTCAGGAATCTGCTCATAGCCATGGATACGAGCGAGGTCCTCAATCAAGTCGATTTCTCTGAGAAGATCGGCTCTCCAGGTTGGGGTTGTCACGTGGTAGGCGTTATTACCTAGCTCGGTAACGCTGCACCCTAGTGCCGTCAGGATGCGTGGAACTTCCGGTTGAGGAATCGTAATTCCCAGGACTCTTTCAATTTGAGAGCAGCGTAACGTAATCGCTTTGGGTGGATCTGTTACCGAGTTGGCCGAGTCGAGCAAGCCGGTTTGTATCTTTCCACCAGCAACTTGTAGGATAAGTTCGCAACAGCGTCGACTTGCCCAGTCTAATTGCTGCGAATCAATTCGCCTTTCAAAACGAAATGACGCTGGCGAATGTAGTTTCAGTGCGCGGGCCGTATGTCGGATGACTCTGGGGGCGAAGTCAGCAGCTTCAATGAGGATATCTGTGGTCGTGTTGCTTACCTCGCTATCGGCACCACCCATGATGCCACCAAGTGCGAGTGGACCTTGTTCATCGGCGATCAGTACCATTGAAGGATCGAGCTTATAATCGCGATGATCGATGGCTGTGAGTGTCTCACCTTCCTTAGCCATTCGCACAATAATTTTTTTGCCACTCATGTAGAGCGTGTCAAAGGCATGCAGCGGTTGTCCAGTTTCGAACATGACATAGTTGGTTACGTCCACTATGTTATTGACCGATTTACAACCGATGGCAGCAAGGCGATTCACCAGCCAAGCAGGGCTGGGGCCAACTTTAACGCCGCGAATGATTCGAGCCGTATAACGCGGGCAAGCTTCAGGTGACTGTACTTCGAGCGACCATTGCTTACCGATGTCTTCACCTTCGCATTGGATCGATGCTTCAGGAAGGCAAATTTGTTGACCCGTGAGAACACCGATTTCGCGCGCAATCCCGATGTGCGATAGGCAATCAGAACGATTGCTGGTTACTTCCAAGTCGATCACGATGTCATTGCCGAAGGAGCGTGTCTCTTCGTGATTCAGTCCTGATAGACTGAGCCTATTCGCGATTTCATCGGGAGTGTTTTTTAGATAGACGTATTGGCTAAGCCATTCCCAGCTGACGAGCATGGAAAGCGATCCTTAGAATTGACGTAAGAAACGGACGTCGTTGCGATATAAATCACGAATATCAGTAACTTGGTGTCGACGCATGCATAATCGCTCTACACCCAAGCCAAAAGCGAAGCCTGTATAAACTTCAGGATCGTAGCCAACTGCATTTAAAACGTTGGGGTCGACCATGCCAGCACCACCGAATTCGATCCAGCGTCCATCCCACCAAAAATCCACTTCAACGCTCGGTTCAGTGAATGGGAAAAACGAAGGACGAAAGCGAATATTAACATCGCCACCTAGGTAGCTCGTGGCAAACAATCTCAAGACGCTTTTGAGCTGCGCCATGGTAACGCCTCGATCGACCCATAAGCCTTCCATTTGATGAAACATTGGAAAATGGGTTGCATCAGCTTCGTCAGGTCGATAGACCCTACCCAGAGAAATGATGCGAACTGGGGGTTGGCGCGATTCCATGACTCGAATTTGAACGGTGCTCGTCTGACTCCGGAGCAATCGCGCAAGTCCGGAACCTTTTGTGGCGCTCTTGAGATAAAAATTATCCAGTGGATCACGAGCTGGATGATCTTCTGGAATATTCAGAGCCACAAAGTTATGCCATGGATCTTCGACTTCCGGTCCTTCGGTGACCGAAAAGCCAAGTCGTCCCATGATCTCCTTGAGGTGTTCGATCGTCTGAGTGATTGGATGAACATGGCCAAGGCGAATTCGAGATCCAGGTAATGTGGGGTCAGCCAGCGGGCCAGTTACTTTGGATGCTTGCGTTGTAACTCTTTCTTGGGCTTGATCGAACGCCGCTTGGATCGCATTCTTGACTTCATTGAAACGCTTGCCACCGGCTGGTTTGTCAGCAACGGTTAAAGCTCCCATGAGTTTTTGGACGCTTTTAAATTGTCCGCTTTTAGCTCCAAGAAATTTTATTCGCGCCTCTTCGAGAGGTTCTGCTGCAACAATGGAATTTAATTCCGCGACGGCTTGTTGCTCAAGTTCGTCAAGTTGCCGAACGAATTCATTCAGTTCCATGGAGGATTGCCTATGCAACTAGAGCAAAAGTTTGGATGGAGGTAACAAAAGACCATTCAGGAAAAAGGGGACCAAGCATAAAAAAGGGCCTTCTTGCGAAAGCCCTTGTGCGAAAAATCTGTTTGCTAATGAGCTGAGCCAAATGGTGGCTAACTCAGCATCGCATTAAGAAGCTAGCGCCTTTTTGACTTGGGCTACTACCTCAGCGAATGCGGCAGGATCTTGAATCGCCATTTCAGATAGCTGCTTGCGATCCAATTGAATGCCTGCTTTGTTTAATCCGAAGATGAATTGGCTGTAGCGGATATCGTGCTGATATAGGGCACCGTTGATACGAGTGATCCACAGACGACGGAATTCGCGACGCTTCACTCGGCGGTCACGATAGGCATATGCTCCAGCTCGGAGCAATGATTCCTTCATGGTACGCAGCAATCTACCGCGTCCACCTACAAAGCCTTTCGCCCGCTTGAACAGGCGATTTTTACTCTGGCGCCGTGTAGCGCCGGTTTTTGTACGCATGGTACAACCTAATCTCTCAGTTACAGCATCTCAGGTCGCCGAATCGCCTTTGAGTGAAGGTGATAGCTAGAAAGGGCACTTGCTCTGCTTCTACCTTCGCGACACGGCCGTTTCACCCATCTGCCTGGTTACGGCCCATTTCTGTTAACAATACAAATACTTTTGGTCCAAGGAACTTCTACGAAAAATAGTGCTAAATCAATTAGTAACTATTTCCGCACAACGCTTTGTGGATCATCGCCTGGTCACACTTAGCAAGCACACGGGTCCCTCGCAAATTCCGCTTACGCTTTTGGCTCATGCGGACTGCCAAGTGACTAGTGCCGGCACCACGGTGTTTGACCTTGCCGTTGGCTGTGATCCGAAAACGCTTCTTGGTTGCCTTGTGCGTCTTCATCTTGGGCATAAATACAGCCTTCTACAATAAATTGTTAATCCTTCCCTCGATCGCCTCAATTCTGCGGTCGTTTGGGAACCCAGAAATGTAACAACCAAACTGAAAGTCGCCAAGGCAAAATCGTCTAATCTGCAGAGTTGCTTGAGCAAAATCGCCAGGCCATCGAAAAGAGGGGGTGATGATGCTATTTGCCTTCCCTTAAACCGGGTGGGTTTGTGTTTGGTTTTCATGGCATCACTCGGTGATTATTGCGGTTTTACGGTGGCTGGAGGGGCTGCTAAAGTCCAGATTGCCACCTTCGGCAAAAGTTTCGGAACAATGGCATGGTCGCTGGTGGCCCAAAAAGGCCCAGGTAGGACACGACCCCAAAGAATCGGATTACTTTTTAAACCGTTTCGGGGCGATAATAATTAAGACTTGCCGATTTCGCTCCTGGGCGTTACTTTTAGAAGTTCTCGCCGGAAGCTTTCTGCAGACTCATGCAGGCTGGTGTATTTGCGTGCACTGTCTCATGGCGTAGATTCGAGTCCTGCTTTGGCTGGATTCGGTTCGTGAAAATTTGGCGAGCGGGTAATTAGATGAATATCCCATTGGTGTCTTAAAAAGGCCCAAGCTTGGGTTGCCATCTATTCTGCTAACAGCATCTGCTTGACAGTATCTGTTGCAGTTGCCCGGTATATTTGCGGAAACAGATTTTCGGAAACAGATTTGCAGTAAAAGATTTTCGAAAACGAAGATCGATTAACGTAAAACACGTTGGTCAAATCGGTATAGAGCCTGATAAGTAACTAAAAAGTAGATTTGGATATTTGGAGCTTAGGACAGACGATATGAGCACAATGGCACCTCCACGACGCGGTAATCCTGGCAAGGGCAAAGGTCCTCGCAAACGCACGCGAGTACGAGCTCGCTCCAAGAAAAAGGATCCGTTGTTCGTTGAAGGAAAGCGTCCACGGCCAATGTACGTGGATTACAAGGACGTTGATCTCCTGCGTAAGTTGGTGAATCGCCATGGTCGGATCGTTGGACGTCGCAAGACCGGTTGCTCGGCTGTGAGTCAGCATGCGGTTACTTTGGCAATCAAACGAGCTCGCTTCATGGCATTGCTGCCATACACCGGTGAGTAATCCTCCGTTGCATCCGAAGTTGACGCCAAATGGCGTTTTGGCTTGGTGCGTCGAGAAAATTTAATAAGGTTTGATTCTGCCGGTGTGATTTCTGGCAGCTGAATTTGACTACAATTTTAAACGCCGTTGGCTTCTACTGCCTGCGGCGTTTTTTGTTGCGATTTTCCGAACTGATCTCGATGCGATGTTTCTCATCGAGCTCCGGTAAGCGTTGCGATTGTTACGGGGCGAGCTTGGGGAGTAAGGACTCGATGGCAAACTGTTTTACATTTCAGCGCCGCGTAGAGTTTTGCGAGACCGATGCTGCTGGTATCGCGCATTTCAGTTCCTTCTACCTGTATATGGAGCAAGCGGAGCACGCATTGTGGCGCCAACTTGGCTTGTCTGTATTCCCTATGAAGGCAACCGGGGGTGAGGTGAGTTGGCCCCGAGTTGCGACCAGTTGCCAGTATCTCGGTGCTGTTCGTTTCGAGCAGGTAATAGATATTAGTGTTCAGGTGGTGAGATTGGGTACGAAGAGTATTACCTATCATTTTCATATGGCAGTTGATGGCAAGGCTGTAGCAGAGGGTGAAACAACCGCAGTCTGTTGTCAAATCAATCCAGGCCATCAACTCCAGTCGGTTGTGATACCCGATGATATTCGGATCAAGATCGCTTCTTACGTACGAGAGTAATTTATTTGGATCAAGAGCTTACTTATCTAGAGCGTTTAACATTGGCGTTAACCTACGGCGCATCTCGCTTGCCTGAGTCGGTCACTGCGCCACACTCGCACTATATACTTCAGCAGCAGCGCGAAGATGGTGGGTGGGCTGGTCGTGAAGGTGAGTCGGATCTCTATTACACCAGTTTCGCTTTAAGAAGTTTGGCATTTCTCGGACTGCTCGAAGGGGATGTTGCGCATCGCAGCGGCGAGTTTTTAAAAGCGAAGTTAAGCAGTTCGCAGGGCATTGTTGATCTATTAGCGTTGGTCTACAGCGTAAAGTTGTTAGAGGCTGCCATCGGCTTGAATGTGATGGCAGAAAGTCGAGCTGATTGGGCTGTTCGCTTGGCAGGTTTGCTTTCGCAGTTGCGGCGTCCCGACGGTGGATATTCGAAATCATTAGAAGGGCAAGCTGGCAGTACCTACCAGACTTTTTTAGTTCTGCTCTGTCTGCAATTGATTGAACAACCGATTCCAGAGCCAGACGAGATCAAGCGTTTTCTTCTCGGGCAAAAGCAAGAGGATGGAGGGTTTCTTGAGATTCGTGTTGGAAAGCGGTCTGGTGTGAATCCAACGGCTGCTGCGATCGGCGCACTGTCCGTTCTTGGTGCGTTGGATGAAGAGCTGGCTCAAGAGACCGGTGAGTTTCTGGCGGATATGCAAACGGACAATGGTGGCTTTCAGGCTAATTCGCGAATACCTCTGCCAGATGTTCTGAGCACATTTACTGCTTGTGTAACGCTGATGGATTTGAATCGGTTGCATTGGATCAATCATGATTCCGCAGCAAACTATTTAAGAAGCATGTCGAAGCCGAGTGGTGGCTTTGCAGGTTTCGAACTCGATCCAGCTATGGATGTGGAATATACCTTCTATGGCCTCGGTGCTCTGGCTCTTATGGAAGTATCGCGCTGAAGCCGATATCTCGTGCGTAGTTATGGATCGAGCTTTGCGGAAAAAAATGGTTTCCTTTTCGCCAATATCAAGGCTGATAGTACCTTCGAGTCAGAGCGGTCGCGGAAGTGTTTAGTGGATCACTATTATGCTTGTTGCGTAACCGCAAAAATGGTGTCGCCAAAGAAGGTTTCTTGAAACGATCTTGTCGTAGGCCCGAGTCGGTTAATGTAAAGATTGATTGGAATTCGAAAGCCTTGGCGCAGCTTTACTCGCTTTCTAATTCGGGTCTAATGACGAGTGAAGATTCATCGGTGGCTTTGCCTCCTGATGCGATGTCTTGCATTTCTCTATCGAGTGCTAGAGCGATATTCTCAGCGTATTGTCTTATGCTGTGATCGCTCAAGAAGTCGAGCTTCCAGTGGCGCAAGCCTCGAATAAAGCCTCGCCAACGGTCACGACTGCGCCATAGTCCAGTGAGTCGTTTGATGCGACCGTTGCGGTCGAGGTAGACCTCGTTACCCCCGTGTCGATAGCCAAGCCATATGGGAGGAACTCTGGTCACGATGTCGTTGTTTTGTACCCAGCGGTAGTGGGTAATGTTGGCGTGATTAATGTATTTTCTGCAGCCGACTCGAGGCGAGCCAAACGTATGCAGTTCGGTTGGGTTGGTCCAGATCGGCGTAACTTGGCAACGATAAGCGCAGATGGTTGCCATGGCGCCACCAAGTGAGTGGCCGCAGAACCAAGCGGTGCGTTTATTCTCTTCGAGAAGTTTTTCCATTAGTGGCCAGATATCATCAACTTCACGGTTGAAGCCACTGTGTACTTTGCCGAACGAGCTTACTAGCACCATGGCTGCATTGACATCGGCGCGGATATCATTCCACTCGTTCGGTTCTGTTCCACGACAGGCGAATATTACGTCATGCTGGTTACCGAAGCGAAAGGCCTGTGCGCCCTTGCGGTCAAAGAGTTGAGCTTCCGGAAACCCTATCGCCGCCGCTGCTCTTTTGGCCTCCGCCTCGTCGTTATAGGCGATGACAGCGAGTTCAGCGAATACCAAAGCCCGGCGTAAAAAGGTCATCTTCGCAAGTGGGATGTCCACTTCCGAATAAAGTACCAATGGGACTTCATCCCCGTCTCGAATGATCTTTGGCTGCAATTGCGTGAACATACTGGCGACTTCCTGACAGCTTGATTCGAGTAAGACTAAGATCGTAGCAGACGGTGATGATAGAGTTAAGAATAGCTGAAAATAAGAGATTATTACGGTTGTTCCGGTAGTTGCCGGACAAGAGGGGGGCGTTTGCGGCTGATTATGGCAAGTGTGGCGAAACGATGCAGCAACTTGCGAATCCCGCGGTAAGATTTGATGATATACTCTGGTGGATAGAGGGGGTTCCTGATTGGAGGTTTAGGCTTTCCTTCAGTTGCCGTTCACAGCATGCTTTGGTGGACCTCGACCCAAACTCGATGGTATCCATGTCTTTGGTGACCAGTCACGGAAGTTCTTGAATAGCCTTAGGTGTCTAAAACGCATGTCATTAAAACAAGTTCTTGTTTTTGGTCACCGAAACCCAGATACCGACGCGATCTGTGCCGCTCTGGCATACGCAGAATTCTTACGGCTGACTACCATCCCGGAAGCTGTCGCGGCTTGTTGTGGCCCCCCTAATCAGCGCACCGAGTTCGCCTTGAAAACAGCTAAGCTTGAAGCACCTCGTATTGTGATGGATGTTCGGCCCGAGGTGGGTGACATCTGTCAGCGGGAAGTAGTGACTGCTCAAGAAGACGAAGTCTTCTATGAGGTTTATGAAAGATTGAAAGCGCATGGATTGCGGTCTGCTCCTGTGATTTCAGCCGATAGTAGTTTGCTCGGCATGATCAGTCTTGTCGAATTGCTGGAGGTGGTGTTCCAGGATGGCGACGACGCGATGGGTTCACGTAGAGTGAACAGTTGCTTGAACAAGATTTGTCGAGTCTTGGGTGGGGAATTCCAGCATTCGGTGCAGGCCAATAAGCAAGAAGACTTCTTGGTTATGGTCGGAGCGATGAGTGCGCATGGATTCAAGGAGCGTTTAGAGAAATTCAAGGCAGAGCAACTCTTGGTGGTTTGTGGTGATAGGCCGACGATCCAATTGCCAGCGCTCGAGAGAGGAGTGCGTGGGATGATCGTTACAGGTGGGTTCGATTTGTCGCCAGACCTTCTTGAGTTGGCCCAAGAAAAGAATGTTACCGTTATTAAGAGCCCGTACGATACGGCCACGACAACGATCAAAATCAAAACAGCCCGTTCGATTCGGAATGCGATTCAACGCAAATTTATCACTTTGTTGTCGGAACAACCATTGGCTGAAGCGCGTCGAATCACCGATCGTGCTAGTCAGCCTATCTTCCCTGTGACGGATGATGCTGGAAAACTGGTCGGGATCGCTTCCAAGACCGATCTTATTAATCCACCTAAGCCTCGACTCGTTCTAGTAGATCATAATGAGATTACTCAAGCTGTAGATGGTGCAGAGGAAGCAGATATCTTGGAAGTGGTTGATCATCATCGACTCGGTGGTTCACTTAAAACCACCCAGCCAATCAAGTTGACTATGGAGCCTGTAGGTTCCACTTGCACCATGATTGCCCGACAGTTCCATAATGCTCGTTTAACTCCCGAACCTGGTATCGCCATCTGCATGGCATCCGGAATTATCTCGGATACGCTTTTTCTGCGATCACCAACCACGACCGAAGTGGATCGCGACATGCTGTACTGGCTTGAGTCGCTCTGCGGCATAGATCTAGAAGCGTATGCTCAAGAATTCTTCGCGATCGGATCCGCGCTGCGAACCTGCACGCCTTCACAGGTTGTCCGCGAAGACTGTAAGGAGTTTACGGAGAGCAAGCATCGGTTTACTATTTCACAGATCGAGGAAATCGGTTTCGATCTTTTCTGGAATCGCAAGGATGAACTTCAGGCCGCGTTGAATGAGTTGTGTCAGGCCAAAGGTCTCGAATTCTCAGCTTTGTTGGTTACCGATATTGTTTCCAACAGCAGCCTGCTCTTGATGTCCCAAGAGCCGCCCGGCTGGGAAGCGATCAATTATCCACGTGTCGATCGAAAACTTTATAAACTCGACAACGTCGTTAGTCGCAAAAAGCAACTCTTGCCATTGATCAGTCGTTTGCTGGAATCTGACAAATAGCGCTTGGTTTACTTGGTAGAATCAGGTGCTTGTAGTTGCAGGTGCAGCATCCAGTTGACATCATCGCTTTGAGGATAGTCTGTGCGTAAGTGAACTCCGCGTGATTCAATTCGCAGCATGGCTGCTCGCGTTATAAGGCCGGAGACCAACAAAAGATTTTGTAGCTCCCACCCCTGCATGTCATCAAACTGGCGGCTCAATACGTAGCGGCAGTAGGAATTAATTGTGTTCCAAGCTTCTTCGAGCTTTGGCCCGCTGCGCCGAACCCCGACACTTCGCCACATTAAACTTTGCAGAGAATTGCGAATATCAGTAATGTCTAAAGCGTCGGTCGGTGAGTCTGGTGATTGATAGGTGACCGGTAACACTTGGAATGTATGAGGCATCGATTCGGCGACTATGCCTGCCCCATGACCAGCTTTGCTGCCATAGACTAAGCCTTCTAGTAGGCTATTGGAGGCTAGGCGATTGGCCCCGTGTAAGCCGCTTGAGGTTACCTCGCCTGCAGCCCATAGACCAGGAATTGATGTTCGGCCATCGCTATCGACGGTGACTCCACCAATCATGTAGTGAGCACCGGGCCGAACCGGTATTCGGTCTCTGGCAATATCGATGCCGAAGTCAGAGCAGGTTTTCGCAATGCCAGGGAATCTTTGTCGCACGTAGTTGGCATCTAAGTGCTGCATTGTCAAGTAAACACAGGGATGTTGTGTTTTGTCCATCTGGCTGACGATCGATTGACTAACGATATCGCGCGGAGCTAATTCCAGTCGCGGGTCGTAATCCATCATAAAGCGATATCCATTGCTGTCGACAAGGTAAGCTCCTTCGCCGCGAATCGCTTCGGTAATCAAGGTTCTAGCGCTTCCAGCAAGATATAGCACGGTAGGGTGGAACTGCATGAACTCCATGTCTCGCAATTCGGCGCCAGCGCGAAAAGCAATTGCGTGACCATCACCGGTTGCAACTCGAGGATTGGTGGATTCACGATAGACTTGCCCACAGCCTCCCGAGCAAAGGATGGTTTGTTTCGCCCATACCAAAGTTGGGCGTTGTCCATCAACTGAGACAACAGCGCCGCAGCAAACGCCTTCATGAGTCAATAAATCGATCGTAAAGGTTCGTTCCCAGATGGTGATGTTGGGCAAAGTCCGCGTTCGTTCGATCACGGCCCTCATGATCTCTTTACCCGTGGCATCTCCTAAGGCATGCAATATACGTTGATGGCTATGACCACCTTCGCGACCTAGCAGTATTTCGCCATTGTGGCTGTCAAAACGTGTCCCCCAGCGAATCAGCTCTTCAACACGCCTCGGCGCTTCATGCACAACCATTTCCACAACCGAACGGTCACAAAGAGCGCCACCCGCAGTTAATGTGTCCTGTACGTGATCCTCAAAACGATCCTCCGGATCCCAAACCGTCGCGATGCCTCCTTGAGCATATTGACTATTGGATTCCGCAAGTTTGTCTTTGGTGACCACTAGAGCTGATACTGAACTCGGTATCTCATTGGCAGCCCTCAAGCCCGCCAAGCCACCACCGATGATGAGGACATCAGTAAAGAAATGCGTCATGCGTTTAGGATTGATATCGATTAGATAACGACGCATGCCTGCAGGGTAATGGTCAACTGTCTTCATCGTTGAGGCTCGATTGCTGTATGTAAAATATCCGTTTCTCGCGTATCCTGCATTCGCTTCAGCATTGAGTCACGCGAAGAATGGTTTGTATCTAAAGATTAGCTTGGCTGGTGCGGAGAAATTCCTCGATCTGGTCTTTTATTTTAGTTAGCACTTCCCGATCAGATGTGTCTCTTCGAGGACTTTGTGGGTGAATATTATCGGTAGACAGCCAACCACGGATTTGTAGGAATTGGGCTGCGGAATGCTTATAGGCAGGTACCGGTTTTCGAAAAGTATATTGTCCTAAGTATTGGAGCATGTCATTAAGAGTCATAAA
>JAUMAI010000342.1:0-1888 GCA_032116775.1 Pirellula sp.
AGTCGCGGAAAGGACTAGAACAATCTGCAACCGATGCGATCATGGAGCTACTAGGGTCCATGGGCATGTAGGACAGGTTCATACTTTTTCTGCTGTAGGAAAGATAGGACACAGTAAGTGCCGAGCAAGAAAAAAAATGATTAGAAAGAAAATACTGTCTCGCGGTTTCGACGCACATATATTGTGTAGCGGGATGATGGAATCGCACTGTGCCAAGCGAAAAATAGAAAAAAATTAAAAAAGTAGCTGCATCGACTTAGTTGCGACCTAATTTTCGACAGAGCGTTTCTGCGCAGAGTCGCGTAGAAACAGGTAAGTAATTGATGAAGATGTGGTTCATATGGCGGCAGAAGGCATAGTAGCGCAAAAGAGGAAAGCTGAGGAAATCCTAGGGATTTCGTGCAGCTTGATCCTTGATAGCGGTGTAACGATAAAGCCTTGGCCTAGCCATTCGCTGAAGGGAGATCTGGCCGAAAACTGGTCTGAATTCGAGACGAACAGTAGACGTGTCAGGTTGACGAACGAACCAGTTTCCTTCAATATCTCCATCGGGGTTGGCTTCATTATTCCGCTGAAGACATCCGATTCCCAAGGTTGGTATCTGGCTGGAATACAGATTGATGGAACGTTAGAAGCGTTAAAACCGTTACTAACAGCTGCCAATATGGTGCTCGAGCAGATGTATACCATCGAGCAACAGCAGATTCAGCTCGATGCATCCGCAATGCAAATTGCTCGTACTTTTGAAGAGCAATGTTGGCTACGCGAGTTGACCAAACACCTTGGTCTTTGCCGATCGAATAATTCGGTTCAGCAGCTGGCTGCTGAAATATTGCAACCACTGCGGTCCATTGCTAACTGTAGGCAGATTGCCTTAGTGGTGGCCGAGAAGAATCCAATTTTGCAGCGGTTCGACCTGATCACCGAAGTATTCGGCGAAGGTACCTGGCAGGTCGAGGATGCCGAAGTCCTTATCCGAATGCATCAAGCAGATATAGATTGGGTACCATTTCTGGGTAACATGCTATACACAGAGTTACCCAGCGGATTACTCGCCTCCTATGTGATCGTACCGGTGGGTGAGGTTGGAAATCCTTTCGCCTATCTCATCGCTTTGGAACGCTTGCCTCCCCCTGCCGGAAATGGCTTGGGTTTCATGTACGACCCCGAATTCGGCTCGTTTGAAGTTGGTTTGATGGAAGAGGCGAGCGCATTGCTCAGTACTCAGGCCCATAATATTCGCTTATTCGCGGAAACGCAGCAACTGGTTTTGGGCACCTTGCGTTCGATGACTCGAGCCATTGACGCCCGCGATAGTTATACGCAGGGCCATAGCGAACGAGTTGCGAAACTAGCCTTCGAACTAGCTCGTCAGATGTCGCTTCCCGAATCCACCTGCCAAGAGATTTATTTGGCTGGTATTCTGCATGACATTGGCAAGATCGGAGTTCCCGACGGTGTGCTGCTAAAGACAGGGCCGCTGACGGAAGAGGAGTACGAGGTCATCAAGCAACACCCAGTGATTGGGTTCCGGATTATTGAACAGTTAGCGAAATTAGATTTTACACTACCAGGTATCTTGCACCACCATGAAAGATGGGACGGTCGGGGTTACCCAGATAAGCTGGTTGGCAGTGAGATTCCGCTGATGGCGAGAATACTTGCTGTTGCCGATAGTTTTGATGCGATGACTTCCTCACGTCCTTACCGGCATCATATGCCGCTTGCAAAGGCGAAGAAGATTATTTCTGAAGGGGCTGGCACGCAATGGGATCCAGAAATTGTCGCCATATTCCTGCGTTGGGTGGAATCGAAGATCCCAGACGTCGAGAGCGTTGAAGATGTGACGCCACTCTATGAGAGCGCAGATTCCATGTGGGAAAGCGTC
>JAUMAI010000342.1:1898-12402 GCA_032116775.1 Pirellula sp.
ATCTCTTAATCTGTAATTCTGGTGGCACTCTGCCAGCCGTAGCATCTATTTGTCGGTAGCGATGATTTGACCAACCATCACCCAGATTCCGATAAATAACAAGCTGAGGACGGTCTGGAAAAATGGAATGGCAAACATAGAGATACCTTCTGACCGTCTGAACCGAAAAACGACCAACTCTGGTCCGTTTTCGGTTGCTCGTAACGAGGTAATTCAGTGCTAGTCGTAGCTTAATAGGAAGTTGGTCGGATCCAGTGCATCACATAACGACTGGGTAGGATGTAGCGACTAAGCGAATTCTGCAGCAACTTATCTTGGAGGCGGCGCTGATTCCCCCTCACCCCCAGCCCCTCTCCCTCTAGCGATTTTTGCTGCGCAAAAACGCTGGGGGCGAGGGGAGCCCTGGTTTAGTCTCGGTCTTCTTATTTGGATCGCAGAGCAGATTGATTTTGGAGCTGGGGCGCGTGTAGTGATAAGTTCTAGTCCCCCTCTCCCTCTAGCGATTTTTGCTGCGCAAAAACGCTGGGGGCGAGGGGAGCTCTGGTTTAGTTTCGGTCTTCTTATTTGGATCGCAGAGTAGATTGATTTTGGAGCTGGGGCGCCCTTAGTCGTAAGCTCTAGTCTGCGTAGCCTCAATGCGATTGAAACGCAGCGTCGAACGTTTCAGAGCGAACGAAGCAGTTAGGGAGAAAACCAAGGCCAATATCAGACCGTTTCGCGCATCAGGCGACTGTGCAGGCTAACGAGTTTGAATAACTCGCGATCAGCCTGCTTGAGATTGTGGGGAGATGTCTCGCGCACTCCAGGATCGATCTTCCATAAAGTCTGGTCAATAAAGAGTAGGCTTGGATCACCTATCTGCCAATTCGTAGCCGCTTTACGAAGCAGCTTTCTTTCATCGCGAGTTAGGCCATGCGTAGCGCATAACTGTACGAACAGAAGCGTGGGCGCGTCAAAATTGCTTTTGAAAAAGTAGCGATATGCAAGCCTAAGAGCATAGATGGTCGCTACGATCACTGGGATCAGAGTAAATATCAACAGTGAGTTAACGCCATATCTAGAACTGGCGGTTCGCATTGCATGGCTGACTCGCCCAAGAAAATCTTCGGAAACGAAAAATCCGAGTGAACCCACGGAGGAATAGTCCCCGCCAAATAATTGGAGATCGATCGTTAGGGCTGTATCCAATACTTGATGGGTTAGTGGGAGCATGGGGAAACTGAATGCGTTAAAGGTACTGCCTAAGTGGTGGTAGGAGTAAGCAAACTGACGGAAGTGTCAGCGGAATCCGTCAGGGGTAGGGATGCTGATTTCGATAGCGTAGCGGTATCTGACAGCACGCGCCCTTTCAAAGCGTTCGTGGCGGCTTCGTTCGTGATCGTAGAGGGATAGTTTTCAGCTAACTTCAAAAGTTTGGTCGCCTCTGGACTTGGATCTTGCGCGAGAGATTCAATTACTGCAATTCGCACTTCTTCACGTGGATCGGAAATCATGTTTCCTAATGAACTTCGATACTCAGGGACCGAATTCAGATATGCAATTGCGCGAATGGCTAAAGAACGACGCCTTGGAGAAGGATTAGCCAGCTCGGCTGATAGGTCGTAGCTGATACTTAGTTTCAGGGCATTGATCAAATTGGCAAGGCCTTCGCAAAGTAGGCTCGGGCCAATAGGAATTTGCGATAGCAAGCGATTCAGTGATACCTCTTCAAAGATGAGGTTTACGTTATCTGCTAAATTCCGATTGTTGTTGTCGCGCCAAGGTATAATCTGTTCGACCAAGAATCGCAGTTCTTGTTGTTCTGCCGAGGGCGAAGAACCGAATGCTCCAGCTAGGGTTTCGATGGAGATTCCGTACAGCAGGCGAATTAAGCGAGCTGCGGATTTCGGGCCCTCGATAGGATCTGAACGATAAACATCCAGGGCCGCTTGGATGATGGTATGCGGACTCGAAGCGTTGGCGGCGCGGAGAATGGCCAGGGTTTGCTGCTGGGCAAAACTCATGTGTCCAAGATCTTCAGAAGTGAAAATAAATAGGCATTCGCACCGAGGCATTCTCTCAAGATGATGTCGGCTGACCTCATCCAGTTGGTTTTGATATTTCTCCAGCATATGGAATGCAATGGACGACTCCGAACGCTCTGCTAGGATTTCAAGTATGGCGGGGGGCGTGCTACGACGAGATAGAAAACCCACCAATAGCTCTAAGACCTGCGGTTCATGGCTGAAACGGAAGCGTCGAATGATTTGGGTGTAGGCTGGATGACCTGGATCAAGGAGGATGGAACGCATGGTTGCATCATCCCACGAAGACATGCATAACCAACCGTCTACAATTTCTGTGCAGCGATGCTGCGAATAGTTCAGGATAGATTGAAACAGATTCTGTAACATCGGCATGCGAACGCTGGGAACATCTCTGCCGCACCTAGCTCGTTTACCCCAGCGAACCGCGAGTTGGCTTAATGCCGTTCGCGCTTCGGAACATAATAAATGAGTGTCATTGGTGGAGAGCGTAATGAGCTCTGGAAAGCCATCGACAAGATTTAAGTCTGAGACGGCTTGGATCGCATTACGATTGTCGCGAGAGTCGTCGCTTTTTAGAAGTTCGAGAACATTGGGAACAAACAGAGGCCAGTTTTTATCGAGGAGTTGCTTATCGGTTTCTTTTAGCAAATGCCAGTTCTGTACCAAGGCTTTGAGGGATGTCTCGCTGCGTCGATTCATCAGGGCCCGGACGGAGGATTCCCGGACAAGAGCATCTTCTACGGCCAACCCATGCGCCAAAACGGCAACGGCTGCGTCGTTTCGAGTGGTCTCGAGCAGCTGAAGGGTTGCTTGTATGCCGTAAGTTTGGGGGTGTTGCATAGGTACTTGTAAAAGTTTCTGTAAGCGCACTATCTTCTGTAAACATACAACACTATCTGATCGGTAGCTCTTATTGTCAGTAATGGAAAAAGCGAGGTAAAATAGAAGTCTAGGAAAGGTTAGGCTTGTGTAATCCTCATTTACGGTATAACCGTAATTCCCGAGTGGAACGATTATGAGGGTTTTAAGAGAAGTAGAGATGAATCCTCAGGCAAGGGTTTTCAAACCAGAGAGGTTCGACCATGGCGCGTAATGCCAGTGAAGTATTAGACCAGGAGTATTTGGTAGCTCGGGCCAAAATATTGGAACTCGCTGCCATCCTCGATCGCTTAGATCGCGCCGAAGGTAAGGTGAACGGGAATTCGCGCTATGAATTACTGCGCGAAGGTATTTCGATTTTGCAGCAACCCGATTGTGGAAGAGCGGAGCGATTGCAGCTGCTTTTTAGTCGTCCTTATCAGCCGGCATGGCGCGACGAGTTTGGTGTGTAGAACTCTAGGACGGCGTTTCCAGTTAAAATTTTTTTGACGAGCGAATTGAGGCGTTAAAGTGCAATACATCGATCCCCACATCCACATGGTGTCTCGAACTACGGACGATTACGAGACCTTGGCCCGTATGGGTTGTGTGGCCATGAGTGAGCCTGCTTTCTGGGCAGGTTTCGATCGTGGAAGTGTTGAGAGTTTTCGGGACTACTTTCGGCAGTTAACTGACTTTGAACCTCGCCGAGCTGCACAGTTTGGAATTCAGCACTTCACTTGGCTCTGCATTAATGCCAAGGAAGCGGAAAACGTAGAGTTATCGCGCGAGGTTATTGCGATGATTCCGGAGTTTCTCGACAAGCCAAACGTAATCGGAATTGGTGAAATTGGCCTCAATAAAAACACTCGAAATGAAGTCACCATTTTCAAAGAACATGTTGATTTGGCTGTGAAGTATGATCTGCCTATTTTGATTCACACTCCACATCTAGAAGATAAGTACCAAGGTACACGTATGATTCTGGATGTGTTGTGCAGCGATTCTCGCGTCAAAAGAGATATGGTTTTGGTGGACCATGTGGAAGAGCATACGATCGGCTTGGTTTTAGAAGCGGGGTTTTGGGCTGGTATGACCATGTATCCGGTCAGCAAGTGCACGCCAGAGCGAGCTGCCGACATGATTGAAATGTATGGGTCTGAGCGGCTGATGGCGAATTCAGCTGGCGATTGGGGGCCCAGCAAGCCGACTGCAGTTCCCGATTTGATTATGGCGATGAGAAAACGGGGGCACTCCGAAGCGAAGATCAAAGAGGTTGTATATGACAACCCGTTATGTTTCTTTTCAAAGAGTCGGAACTTCAAGTTCGTGCCACGCACTTAAGTCTTGCGATTGAGAAATCCCTCAGTGACAGTCTTGCGCGAAAGGTTCGCTTACAGTTGGCTTAGGATTCTCTTCACGAAGAGTGAATCTATCGATTCGGTTGGCGTAGGTTCTCTGTACGAATCAGCTAGCCGATGTCATTTGAATAATAAGTGGTTACCAGGACAGTAAAAGGTAAGCCACCTGCCGAGGAGAGTTTCGATCGGCTACTCTCGGATGTAGCCAACACTGCTATGGAAAAACTTAGTCTGACGTTGGTGACGCTGTTGTCGATCTTCCGAACGTTGGTGCTTTAAGTCATCCAAGTTGGCATGGCATAATCGACATGCGATAACTTCTAAGTGAAAATCGATATATTTCGCTTGAGCTTCCGGCAAAGCTTTAAGCAGATAAGCGCCGAGTTGTTCTCGGGTAGGACAGCTCAAGCGATTGCGGCGCCAAATTTCACCCAACGAATGCACTCCAGCTTCACGCTGGCCAATCAGTTCTTGCAAACGCTTTTGCAGAGTGTGGTCACTTCGCAAAAGTTGTTCTATCTGGCTCATTTCCTCAGACGGGAGGGCCTCATCAAGAAAACGCTGCAAGCGAATATCGGTGAGGCCATCGGACATAAGCTTTACCTGCTAAACAAACTTATGGAGTTGGGCCGAGGACTAAGCTGACGTTTTGACCACCAAAGCCAAAGCTGTTGTTCAATGCGAAACGAATCTTAGCGGGTCGAGCAACGTTGGGGACGTAATCCAAATCACATTCAGGGTCAGGATTTTCTAGATTGATCGTGGGTGGCAGTATTTGATCTCGCAGTGCCATCAAACAGACAATCATTTCTGTGACACCTGCTGCAGCAATCAAGTGCCCCATCATGCTCTTGGTGCTCGATACGGGGACCTTCGGCGCGTCTTCCCCGAAGACATTCTTGCAGGCGATGGTTTCAACTCGGTCATTCACCGAAGTGCTGGTGCCGTGCGCGTTGACGTAACCGATATCCGATGGATTGAGTCCTGCATCTGCGATCGCACGGCGCATACAACCTATGGCGCCTCGCCCTTCTGGATGGATGTCGGTGATACGATAAGCATCGGCTGTGCTGCCATATCCAAGAACTTCACCATAGATATGGGCGCCGCGGCGTTTGGCATGTTCATATTCTTCGAGAATGACCATGGCAGAGCCTTCACCCAAAACGAAGCCATCTCGCAAGCGGTCGAAGGGGCGCGAGGCTCGCGTGGGTTCTTCGTTACGAGTTGAAAGGGTGGTAAGCAACGAAAAGCCAGTCACTCCGAATGGATGGATCATGCTATGAGTGCCTCCGGCAATCATGGCATCGGCGTCGCCTTGGCGAATTAATTCGGTCGCTTCACCTACAGCTTGGCTACTAGCAGCGCAAGCGGTCAAACAGTTAGCGTTAGGGCCTTGGGCGTCGAACATGCCGGCGACATGAGCAGCTGGCATGTTCGGTTCTTGTTCGAGTTCGAGGAGAGGATCGAGAATCTCCATGCCCTTCTTCATGAAGGCGGACATATCGAATTCATCTTTCTTTAGGCCTTCAGCCATCATGGCTGTAAAGTGAACGAAGTCTTGATTGCCTTCTCCACTTCCGAGATACACGCCCAAGCGATTGCGGGCGATGCCTGAGTCAAGAATGCCCGAACTTTCGATGGCCTGTTTGGCGGCGCATACTGCGAACCTAGAATGGCGTCCCCACTTTTCCCATCCCGTGGCACCAGCCAAAGCGGTTGCTGGATCAAAATTCTTTATTTCAGCGGCGATTCGAGTAGGAAATGAAGATGCGTCGAAGATTGAGATGTAGCCCACCCCGCTGCGGCTTTCACGTAGGGCTTTCCAGACAACATCAACGTGGTTGCCCAACGGATTTACCATCCCAATTCCGGTAACGACTACACGTCGTCGCATATATCAGCTCCAGATCGAAAGATCTCAATAGTTCTAAACCGAATCATTCGCTTCACAAAGATGAGCCGGTATTTTCAGGGGTTGACCTTGCTGATCGACCCCCACGTCGTACATGCCCAAGGTTAACAGCATTCCCAGCAGATCTATCTTCGGAAATAGCGGCTGTGTACCAAAGCGATCACCGAGGAAAGCAAAGGTCAATTCAATTTCACCTTGCAGTTCTTCACCAACACGCGTTGTGCCGGTGACAATAGCTCCATCGTCTCTTCGGTCATCGATCGATGCATCGAAGCGAATCTGATCGCCATTGCGTACGGGTCGATGAAAGGTTGCTTTACCGACCTTGGCGAGAACGACCCGATCTCGAAATTGATTCGATTCCGCTACTAATAGCCCGGCTGTTTGGGCCATACCTTCGATGATCAATGCATGCGGCAAGCTCGGGCGGCCGGGCATGTAATCATCTAAGGCTTCTTCAGATAGGGTCACGTTCTTGATGGCAGACGCAGCTTTACCACTTTCGAAAGATGTGAACCGATCAATCCAAAACCAACGCATGAATGTATCTTCCGAAACTACGACTTGAGTACCATCTTGAATCACATCACCCCGAGTTAGTCAGTTGCTATGGCTTCTCGTGGTGGCTCTCCAAGGTTTAGGAATCCGAGAACATTTTTTTCAGGCAGGCTGACTCTGCATTTTCGGACGCATCCATGCTCGAGATCGACTCGGCGGCAATTAAGCTAGAGCGATCATCTTGCATCGTATGGGCGGGAGGAGGAACTCGATCTATCGCCCCGCCGCACTCATCATGGGCTTACGCTGTTGTCCTAGTTCACTTTGGATTGAACGTAGCGGCAAAGATCGTTAACGGTCAAAAGATCACCGAAGCTTTGGACGTTGGGGTTTGCTTCAAACTTTGCCAAATCCGCCCAAGGCATACGCTTCTTCAACTCGGCAACACCGTCTGGTGTTACTTTGCCATCTTTAACGTAGGTGGCACTGGTTAGCACATCTTCGGGGAAAAGTTCCGCCCGATCGATGGTGATGCCGAAAGCTTTCTCAAGCTTGAAAATGATGTCCAAGAAATCGATCGACTCAGCTCCCAAGTCACCCATCATGCGGGCAGTTGGAGTTACTTCGTCATCGTCAACTCCGAGTGCATCCACAAGAGCCTTTTGTACTTTGGAAAACACTTCATCGGATGATGGAGCCATTTTTTAAATCCCCAAACGCAAAATCAAAAAGGTAAATTGAAGTTTTTTTAAACGAATTTTTCCGAAGACGAACCAGAGAATATTCTTAAGTCCCAACCCCACGGAAAAATGTCTGGCAGGTTCTGGCAAGACCGTTTTGTCTCGCAAATTTCAGCGGGACACGCGTCTTTCCTGGCAAGCAGGCCTTCCATCGGAGAAGCTGCGAGTATACCAAATTTGTGTAAATGCAGTTAGTAGTCCTAAAGTGTTCCTGTAACAGATTTTCGAGCGACTTTCCAGCTGCGGAAACCGGCGTTTTTTGACTCTGTCGGACCTGCCAAGAAAAGGGTGCCCCCACTACCTATCGGAGATTTCGAGGGGTTAAGTGGTCAGTTTTTGGTAGGTTTTCCGCCAATGGTTGCGGACAAAGTCTACCATGCTCGGTAAGACGGGTCCGGTCGACTCGGGGTGGTCTTCGTAGATTCGGCTTTTGCGGACTGTCAATTTTGCTGCAACAGAGACGACATCCCCCTTCAGGCCTTGGGCTTTGAGGGTTATTAGCGGGCCGGCTACTTTCGTAATTTCTGCTTGCACAGTGAGAGTCTCGCCCGGCTGCAAGAAGTCAGCAAATTTTACGTTCCTGGCTTCTACCAAGTCGATCACGGTCGGACCAAAGTCCTCACTGGCTCGTATCAATTGGCAACTGGCTTGGAACAGAGTTTCCAGCATCAGCACTCCAGGCATCACCGGAAAGAGAGGAAAGTGATCTCTCAGGTAATCCTCATCCGCCCGCAGGTGCTTTACGGCAGTTATACTCTGGCCAGGTTGCAGGTCCGTAATTCGATCAAGCAAGCAAAGACGCATTGATATTCCACAAATTTAGGGGGGGCTACAGCCGGTCTGTCAATTCGCTTCCACTGGGTTCGACGAAAAAGATGATCCATTCTGGCCAACCTTCTGCGTCAAGAACTGCCTAGAATAAACAGAACAATCGATTTTTCTCAACCGAATCCCCTTTAAAAGTCGTCCAGCAAGCTAGAAAAAGTCACAAAACCGCTCCCAAATTATCCCTGGCCTACTTCCAAAGTGTTACCTTTAGTAGTGTCAGGCGACGGGTGGTTGATGGAGTTCTGTGTGAATCCTGGGAGGTTGCCGTGAAACGAGGAATTGCCGTATCTCCCGGAGTCTCCGTTGGAACGGCGTACTGTATTCACGAGGTTTACGTTAAGCCCCACGCGGAGAAATTGGTTGGGTCGGCGATTGTCGCGGAACTAGCCAGTTTTGAAAACGCACGACGTCGCTCCATTGAAGATGTGCGCTTGCTCCAAGAGAAGGTGCAAAAGCAGGTTGGTAAAGAAGCGGCCGCCATCTTCGCGGTTCATGAAACAATTCTTCAGGATAGCGCACTGGTCGGTAAGGTGCGTCATTGGATTCAGCACGAGGGTGTAACGGCGCAGGAGGCACTTGCTCGACTGCTCGATTTCTACAAACGCGTTTTGGCAGGGACTGGTGACGAATACCTGCAAGAGCGTATCGACGATTTACGCGATGTCATCATGCGTTTGTCGAGTTATCTCAGCGAGGCCCTTAAAGAGGATTCGGGCGCCCTGGAAGGGCCCGTCATCGTGGTGGCCGACGAATTGCTTCCCAGTCAGGTTGTCATGCTGGGAACGAAATCGGTGCATGGTATTGTGACTCAGGCAGGTAGCCAAACTAGTCATGCCGCGATCATTGCGCGCAGTCGCGGTATACCCGCTGTCTCGGGTGTTGCGGGAATATTGCGGCAAACGAAGACTGGTGACACCATTGTTGTAGATGGTCGCGAGGGACATGTTCTAATCAACCCTGATCCCGAGCAGTTGTCCGCCTATCGAAAACTGGAACGCGAATTTGTTGATCTGCGCGATCAGTTAGCTCACAACCGTGATCTCCCCTGCAGAACGGCCGATGGTGTTTCTCTGGAGTTGCTGGCCAACATCAATGGCTTAGCCGATAGTCGCAATGCATCAGCGATGGGGGCTGCTGGTGTGGGCCTGTATCGGACCGAGTACTTGTATCTCACACACCCGAGCGTTCCTGACGAGGAAGAGCAGGTAGAAAACTACAGGGCAGTGCTGAAGGCTAGTCCGAACCAACAGTTAACGATTCGAACGCTGGATATTGGTGGTGACAAAACGGTGCCTTTTTTGGGCCGCAATCATCGCGAAGCGAATCCATTTATGGGGTGGCGAAGTATCCGCTTGTCCTTTGAGCACCCAGAGTTTTTCAGCACGCAGATCCGAGCCATTTTGCGTGCGGCTGCCCCGAGTCGAAGCCAGCCCAAAGCTAGGGTCCAGCTCCTTTTTCCGATGGTAACCAATTTGGAAGAACTGCGCCGCTTAAGGGCTCTAGTCAAACGCAATCAGCAGTTGCTCAAAAGTCAGAAAAAAGCTTTTGGGGAAGTTGCGATGGGGATGATGCTGGAAGTCCCCGCGGCGGCCATGATGATGGATCAATTGATTGGGGCTGTCGATTTTGTTTCCATTGGCTCAAACGACTTGGTGCAGTATTTGATGGCTGCTGACCGTGATAATCCCAAAGTGAGCCATCTGTGTCAGCCGCTGGCGCCCCCGGTACTGCGAGTTCTCGATAACGTGATCGGGATTTGCAACAAAGCTAATCGGTCCGTGACATTGTGCGGTGAAATGGCTGGTCAGCCATTGGCCTTCATGCTGCTGCTTGGTATGGGCCTGCGCAGGTTTAGTATGAGTCCGCATTTCATTCCCTCAATCAAAGAATTGGCCTCTCATCTGACGATCGAGCAGTCGCAGGCGATGTTGAAAAAATGTCTAAAGGAAAAGACGACCAAGAAAATCAAGAAGCAGCTGCGCGACCAGTTATTAAAAGTCGCTCCCCAGTTAGAGCCGCTGCTGACGGATCAATAAAGCTCTTGGTGATCGAAAGTTTAGTTGTTTGTCCGGTCCTCGGTAAACCAATTCCCGAGATCTATCCAGAATCCCGCCTCGAAAATCGCCTTGAGCTGTTGCTCCCCCTATAGTTGTCAGGGGGGCTGCGGTTACGATGTTGAGATATCGATCGAGTCGCTTAATCTACGGCCAAGCATCGCAAACCGGCACGCTACTGAAGGTCCGGTGGAAGGTTTGGCTGCAGGTTTTGTTTACAGGC
>JAUMAI010000343.1:0-10211 GCA_032116775.1 Pirellula sp.
CGCAAAATGCCTCTGCTTCATCGGCAAGTTTACAGGATAGAATTTTTGATCGGCGATACATCATCATTAACCATCGTGCTGCCTGCCGATCCTTCCAGGCAATCCGACATGCCTGAAGAGCTTGAGTGATTCGACTGGGAGCTTCCAGCAATGGGATAATACAGGCCGGAATATCCTCGGTTAAATCATCGCTGATGATTCGACAGCACCCAAACTCAAGCTGTTCTTCTTCCAACACTTTGAAGAGCCAATAACTTTCCATGTCGACTGCAATCGCTCCCGTTCGCTGCTGCAGATGAGTCCGCTGATTTAAACTGGCAATAACACTTGGAACTGTGAGCAGCTTTCCCGACAGTACAACAGATACATCCATGCAGTAACTTGAGCGAATAGGATCGGCAACCTGCTCTATGCCACAAGCTGAAAACCAATGCACATCACCGTACTTTATTTCTGCTACTAAAGAACCAGCAAACCCAAAGATAGCGACCTTAGCCTTCTTGTGACACTGGTTGCTTGAATAACGACTCAATAGCCAACGCAGTAAGGCATGCTGGGCAGACTTACCAGTGCCGGTGATTAGAATCTCGATACCTCTACCGACTTGATCGCATCGATAGAGGCATGATATCCGATCGCGAGCCACAAGCCTTCCTTTAAGTCGCTTCACTGTGGCAGCAGCCTCAACCGACATCGGAAACAGAAGAAGTCGCGAAGCTTCCGAATGCCGCATGACTTAGCGTGCCTCGCGAATAGCAACCACGGGAAGAATAGGCTCGACCACCGGATGAGGCATGGGCTCAGCAGAAAAATTAGGACGACGATTTGGTCCGAAAATAGAGCGGACCGTTGCTAACAAGCCTCTTACACTACCGAGTGTTTCCTCCACTGCAGATGGTTCGAATCCGCAATGCATCAAGCAATTCGCGCATTTCGGATTACCACTTCGATGTCCATACTTCGACCAATCAGTCGAGTTTAGTAGTTCTTTATAAGAGGCTACATATCCTTCATCCAGCAAATAGCATGGCTTCTGCCAACCAAAAACGTTGTAGGTTGGACTACCCCATGCCGTACAGTCCATCGCATACCTTCCTCGAAGAAATTCTAGGTACAACGGAGACTGATTGAATTTCCAACGCTTGGATCGTGTGTCACCAAGCAATTGATCAAACAAGCGATGTGAGATATCACGTTGCAAAAAACCCTGCTGATCCGGTGCTTTGGAATAAGCATAACCTGGGGCAATCATCATTCCTTCAACACCTAGACTCATCAAGCGGTCAAACAGTTGAGCTAAATCGTCTAAGCTTGAGTGATTAAAAATCGTTGTATTAGTGGTTACTCGAAATCCGGCAGCTCTTGCAGCCTGGATTGCTTCCAGAGCAATATCGAAAATACCCTGGCGATTTACTGATGCATCATGTGTGTCACGCATGCCATCCATATGCACAGAAAATGCTAAGTACCGAGACGGTTTGAATCGATGCAGCGACTCTTTGAGCTTGATCGCATTGGTGCAGAGATAAACGTAGCGCTTCCTTTCGACCAAACCATCGACGATCGTATCGATCTGCGGATGCAACAGTGGCTCGCCACCTGGAATCGCTACCACGGGTGCTTGGCATTGCTCAGCCGCTTCCCAACATTTTTCGGGAGTCACATTACGACGCAGAACTTCAGCCGGATGCTGAATCTTACCGCAACCGATACACGCCAAGTTGCAGCGCATAAGTGGCTCAAGCATTAATACTAACGCATACCGCTTGTTACCTCCCCATCGATTGCGAAGTACGTGTCGTAAAACCGCTACGCTCTGCTGCCATGGTACAGACATCGAACTTTACCTCATCCTTGCTTACGACTACGCAAATACTGTCCCAGCGCCATCATGGGGAAGTAATGTGAATACATCCAGTAACGCAAATAAAACACGCGTGGGAAACCCGTTCCAGTCATCTCTGTCTCATCCCAGGTTCCTTGATCATTGCACATCGAAACCAAACGCTCGAGGCCGTGTTCAATCGCAGGATGACTTGCTGGCAGGACTGCCAGTAGCCCCAGGCAAGCCCAGGCTGTTTGAGATGGAGTCACCACACCCACACCTCGCCACTTTTCATCTTCATAACTACGAGGTGATTCACCCCAACCGCCGCAAGCCTGCTGCTTTGAGATCAACCATTCCGCTCCTCGGCTGAGCAATGGATCATCCGGAGCGATACCGATCGCCTTGAGCCCTACAAGTACTTGCCAAGTTCCATAGATATAGTTCACACCCCATCGTCCATACCAACTTCCATCCGGTTCTTGAGTTTGACGCAAATAGGCGATCGCTTTATGGACCGCAGGATGATCCTGGGTGTACCCCCAGGCTGCTAATGACTCGAGAATTCTGGCGGTAATGTCCGGTGTACTTGGATCGATCATCGCATTGTGATCTGCAAATGGTACGTAGCAGAGAAACTCCGCATCATTATCTTTATCAAATGCTCCCCAGCCACCATCGCGATTCTGCATCGCGATCAACCAGCTCAAAGAACGCTCAGCTGCTGAATGAATATCAGCCCATCGCTGCACATGCTTACGCGCTAGTGATAATGTGGGCTGGACACGTCGCGCCAAAAAGGTTTCCTCTCCCAAGTGTTCGCGCAGAGCGATCAATACCATCGAAGTGTCATCGGTATCGGGATAGAACTCGTTATGATACTCGAAGTACCAACCCGCGGGCTCTGCTTTCACATTAGTCCGCCAATCTCCACCCTTCGTGACCTGTTTTGAAAGCAACCAGTCGATTGCAGCCTCAACCGATTCGCTCTTTACAGTACAGCCAGCAGCAGCAAGCCCACGCAATGCTAGAGCTGTATCCCAAACTGGTGATTTGCACGGCTCTATGCGTAGTGCCTGACTGCCTCTTTCTGGTCTTATCAGTAACTCAAGTTGCTCATCGCAATACTTCACTTCGGGAGACTCGTCACCATACCCCATCATTTGTAAAGCGATACGGCTCCAAACAATCGGTGGAAAGATGGCCCCCAAACCGTCGCTATCTACGAATCGATCTAGCATCCAGCGAGATGCTTTCGCTAAAGCCCAAGACCTCAAAGGGTGCAGATGGTACCTTTCGCCCCACTTCAACCAACGATCGCAACTATAAAAAAACCGTTCCCAAGAGATGAGAGCACTCGCTTTGGGTAGACCTGGCGCGCGGAGCGGTGGCCATTGATCTGGCGATTTCAAAAATAGTTCTTTGATTCCCAGATGCTCAGCGACCTGCTTGACCGGTCGCTTCGCCCACACGATCGACAGAGGCACAACCATCGTTCGCGACCAAGCGCTGATTCGATAGATGTTGATCGGAAACCATTTAGGAAACAGGACTGCTTCTGGTGGTACAGCAGGACAGTGGCTGTAATCGAGCTGCCCTAGCAAGGCTAAATAAAAACGAGTGAAGCTATTAACCGCATCAACTCCACCGGCAGCGCGAATCGCCTCTCGCGCACGAATCATGTCGGGTGATTTAGGATCGTATCCCATCAGCTTCAAGGCGAAATAGGCTTTCACACTTGCGCTGATCTCGATGTCGCCGCTTGGATACTGACTCCAACCTCCATGAGATTGCTGCTGAGCTGCTAACCCCGCCGCTAAGCGTTGACAGGTCTCGCTCCCTTCTCGCCCCAAATAAACTTGGAGCAACAAGTATTCGCTTTCGAGAATCGAGTCGCCTTCGAGATAACCGCACCACGAGCCGTCGCGCGCTTGAGTTTCCAGCAACCAACCTCGGGCTGCTTGGAGCACTTCCTCAATCGAACTGTCGCGATAGTCGAATTGAGACGGACTGATTTCGAGACTCATGGCGCCTCCCTGCCTTCCATTCGTCCAAGGACACAATTGAGGACGAAACGCGTTCGCCCCCCCTTAATAAGCAGGTTAAAGCCTTTTGCGGCACTTCTCAACCCCAAAAACCCCTCGTCTGAGGACGTTAACTGGAGAAGTAGACCGAATTTTCACATCCCTAGATGAAGAAACCTCATTTTCTTCGCCGCGCCAATCGAATATACTTGTAGACGCAGTTGAAACTGAGTCTCAATTTCACGGGACAAGCTTCCGATGATCAGCCTGCCAGAAAACTCCGCTATCCTGCCACTGAATACACTCCGATGCAACGAGAAAGCTCGTGTCGTTGATGTTTTTGGAGATTCAGGAACTCTCCATCGCTTAGACGAAATGGGAGTTGGTGTCGGCACAGAAATACAAATGATTCGTCCGGGCTCACCCTGCATCGTGGCTATGGCAGGGAAAAGACTTAGCCTTCGCTTGGAAGCCGGTACGGAGATCTTGGTAGAGGTAGCTAGCTCTTTTCAAACCGCTGCGGCCTCAGCATGAACTTGGCTGACTTGAAAGTGGGTCAAAGCGGCACCATTGTTGAAGTCGAAGGTGATGACAGCTTAGCCCTAAGATTGATGGAAATGGGGCTCATCGAAGGTGAAATTGTCCGCTTACTGGGAAAGGCTCCTATGGGTGAGCCACTTGAATTTGCCTACCGCGGTTCACGCCTTTCCCTACGCAAACAAGAGGCGACTCGAGTTCGCATCGGAACGATCCAGGATGCTGGTTGACGCCGGTTATTCTCATCCATGACCAATTCTCCATCCACTCAACCCCAGACCCGCGACTCCATTCGAATTGCCCTCATTGGTAATCCGAACACCGGCAAGAGCACGATCTTCTCGGCCCTCTGCGGCATTCCTACCCGTATCGGTAACTATCCCGGTGTAACGGTCGAGAAGAAAATCGGCACCTACCGTGACAATCACGGTGAAGTGCAAATCGTTGACCTGCCTGGGACATACAGCTTAGCTGCACGAACACTAGACGAGCAGGTTTCCGTCGATGTGCTGCTGGGTCGGCAAGCGGATGTACCGCGACTTGATGCCGTGATCGTTGTGGCCGACGCAACCAATCTTGATCGTAACCTTTATCTATTCTCACAAGTCAAAGATCTCGGCCTTCCGATCATTCTGGTTCTAAACATGTGGGATCGCCTGGCGGGTGAGCAGATCGAAATCGATCTTGAGCAACTCAGGAAAAGACTTTCAGTCCCCATCGTCACCACATCTGCCTCGCGCAAAGTCGGCATTGAAACATTGAGACTAGCGGTTCGGCAAGCAATTGATTCGACGGAGACGACTAATCATTCTCTGTTCCCACCGGTCTTCTATGAACAGTCCGCCAGCCTCCACCAGTGGTTTCAAAGCCGGGATATTCACGATGTGCCGCGACCACTGATTGAGCGATTGCTACTGGACGTTGGAAATCAAGCCAGCCAAGTTATCTCTAAAAAGTATCGTCTTCCTGAACTTGCCCAGAAACTGGATGAAGCCAGAGCCTTACTGGCGCAACAAAACTGCCGAGTACCGACGGTTGAAACCCGTGTCCGATACGCGTGGATTCGTGAGGCCTTAGCCGATATCGTTCGACGCCCTCTTCACGAACAGTTGACCTGGAGCGATCGAATTGACAAAGTTGTCACACATCGCTGGTGGGGCTTACTGCTTTTCGCTTTAGTGATGTTCCTCGTTTTCCAAGCGATCTATCGCTGGGCCGAACCTGGCATGGCCCTGATCGAGTCTTTACAAGGCTGGACGGGAGACTGGGTCAGTTCGATTTTTGCACCGGGCGTTTTACGTAGCTTGCTAGTGGATGGAGTCATCGCCGGTGTAGGCTCTGTCTTAGTCTTTCTTCCGCAGATTCTGCTCCTATTTTTATTCATAGGTATCTTGGAAGATTGCGGCTATATGGCTCGAGCCGCATTTGTCATGGATAAAGTAATGACTCGCCTGGGACTCAGCGGTAAATCATTCGTACCGCTGATGTCATCATTCGCTTGTGCGGTACCTGGGATCATGGCAACTCGTACCATCGAAAATCGCACAGAGCGATTTGTGACCATCCTCATCGCACCTCTCATGAGTTGCTCTGCTAGATTACCAGTCTACCTGCTGATGATCGGAACTTTCGTTCCTGCGACTACTTGGCTTGGAGGCTGGATTGGTCTGCAAGGCTTGACGCTTCTGGCGATGCAGTCTTTGGGTGCTCTGATAGCAGTACCTATTGCTTGGCTATTGCGAAAAACTTTCTTTCGTGGCGAGATGCCACCCTTTGTTATGGAGTTACCTCCATATAAATGGCCATCCGTTAGCGTAGTTATGTTTCGCGTTTGGGAAAGAGCCTGGGCTTTCATTACCCGAGCAGGAACATTGATTTTCTGCACAGCAATCCTGGTCTGGGCTGCAGGTTATTTCCCGGCAGATCGCAGTGAGTTGCATAAGCTCGAAACCCAACGGGAAGATATAGAAAACAAAATCGCCGTTTTACAAGATGGTTTAAGCGATGCCGACAAAGTCACCCAAGATGCAATCGCTGCCCTGGAAACAGAACTGGTTCCTCTCCAAGCACAAGAAGCAATACTCGGCGGAACTGCCATCGAAAATAGTTTTCTCGGTATGGCAGGACACCGAGTGGAACCTCTGGTTCGTCCATTGGGATGGGACTGGAAGATCGGCGTTGGTGTTATTGCCTCATTCCCAGCACGTGAAGTCATTATTGCTACCTTGGGTACAATCTACAGTTTGGGAGGAGAGGTAAGCGAAGAAGACCAAGGGCTCCGCGGAGCTTTACTCACCGCTCAATGGCCAGATGGTCGGCCGGTATTCGGACTTCCCGTTGCCCTATCCATCATGGTCTTCTTTGCACTTTGTGCTCAATGTGCAGCAACCTTGATGACCATCCAGCGCGAGACAAATTCCTGGGGATGGGCCGTTTTCACCTTCGTCTACATGACTTCCTTGGCGTATTTTGGAGCCTTCGTCACATATCGGCTGGCGTTGCTATTTCAATAATTGCACAGCCTCTCTCGTTGCACTGTGTTTGTAATGAAGACCGTGTCTGTAATGAAGACCGTGTCTGTAACGAAGACCGTGACTATAATGAAGAGCATGCCTATAATGAAGGTAGAGCAATGACAAATGCATCGCTCTGCCTCAGCTTCGGAATTCGTATCGCAAAGTAGTGTGTATTATGATCATTGCCGAACCACTACAACTCGCTATTGTCCTATTGATCGTAGCTCTAGCTGCTGCGATTCTGGGAAGGCGTATCTACGAACAATTCCTCGGAACCCATTCGAAAGGCTGTGGCACTGGCTGTTCAGGGTGTCCAGCCAGACTCAAGAACGAACCGAAACTTATTCAGCTTTCGATATCGGGTTCACCTTCAAGACGGAAACAAGTGCGGGATTCAAGCCACTCCTAACGTCCGTCAACACCCCCTCTGCAACCAGTTCTATAACCTGCTGCTGCGTAACATTTGAGCGAAATCCATAATTGCCCGGACTACGATATCTCTCTATCTCGCCCCAGTGAATACAAACGTGCGTAATACCTAACTCTTGGAACTTCTTCCGTTTCGCTTCATTACTATCCTCTGCCAAGATAATCTCCCATTTCGATTCATCGAAGCAGGTGCTGTAATCAAAGGGAACGGTTAGGTCAAAAACCGCCGCCTGTCCGATTAACAAGACGCGATCCTCTCCTTTCAAGTTATCGTTAAGCCAGCCGGTAATATCAGATACTCGACCAAACGATTCACCGCTGATGTCCTTACGTAAAGCATCAAGCGTCACCGCATAACGAGGATCATTTAATGGTGGTGCCGCGAGAAATATCACGCTATGAGCAAAGCCGACAAACAGCAATGCCGAGGCTGGAATTCCAGAGGCAACCTTCAATAACGGAACTACAGCGAAGGCCGCTAGCCAAGTAACCAACGGCAACATGGGCAACCAAAAACGATCAAGCCGGTGCGAGAACAACCACCACACAGCCAATCCAAATCCTAGCCAAAGTAGCCACCCGATCGTTTCTCTCCTTGGACGCAGAAAGCAGGCCGTCACGAATAAAGGCACCAGCAACGCATTGTGGAGCGGAGTCTTATATACAACTTGCGCGAGAGACGCTGTTGCTTGAGCAAACGAATAACGCACTAACACACCATCTTCTGCTTGCTGTGTTGGCACTGCGTGGGCCTGTTGCCACTGATCGTACTTACGTTCATCGAGTGTTCGTCCTCCAAACAAAGAAGCAGCCAGTGGATAAACAGGATTACCCGCAAGAACACTATTCTTGATCAGCCAAGGTCCAGCGGTCAGAGCAAAGCCAAGTACTAGAAAAGCCAGTATTCTACCGACGAGCATAATAGAACGATGATTGCTCCAAGCGATCCATCCAACCACGAACGCCGCCGGAGCTAGCGCAAAGGCTAGTGCGGGATACTTGATCCCAAATGCGAAACCACACATAGCCCCTATCAAGATGACTGCTCGTAAATCCTCTTTCTCTTGACAACTGACCCAGCCGCGCTGACAAAGCGCTGCAGTCGCCATGATGTACAAGGCAAGACAGGCATCGATCTGACCAAACTGTGAAACCTCAGCGATACCAGGCAAAGTAAGATACAAGACAGCACCCGCTGTCGCTGTTAGCATTGCGGTTGCCCGCTCTTCTTCCGTCGCTCCTTGGCGATTGCAATGTTCATAGATCGCGGCTGCCAACAACCAAGCGGTTAGAGGCGCCATCCAGCCTATAATGACCTTGCCTACCAATGCCCCCCACCACCAGCCATCCTCCCCGCCGATTAGAGCCATCCAGGCCAAGGCGTGCATCTCCGCGCCCAGCGGCATGTTCGCATAAATATTATGAGGCAAAAAGGTTATCGCCCCTCTTTGCCAAAATTCTTTTGGTGCCTGGAGGTGATACTCCAAAACATCAAACTCGATCGGCGGCATAACACTAATGAACGAATAGTAGATACCACAGATCACTAGGAGGACATAAAAAGCTCTCGCCAGTCGACGCTGCAGCGCCGTCATACCCACCGCTGCATCTCCCTGCTGCGTACTTAGGTCAGCAGTCGCCGTCTCGAGCTTAGACGTTTGTGTATCGCCAGTCTCATTCCTTGTCGTCGAGTTCAACTGGTGAAGGACCAAACCATCAACTCGACAACATTTCCATTTTTGTAAAACTAAAGTCGCTGTAGCAACCAAGACCCCCACAACCACCAGCATGCCGTAGCGTGGCTGTAATAATCCACTCAAACCAACCAGTAGGGTGGTCAAAGATAGAATGCCCAATCCCACCGCGATAGCGAGTGGATGCTGCAATCTCAGCCATCTCGCATCTGCATTCTTTCGCCCCTGGAATTGGCAGCCGCACGCTGATAGGCATGCATCACCAAGCCACCAAGCTATGAGATACCAAAGAACAGCGGCTCCCCAAATCGGAAATCGATCCCAAACTCCAACGGGCATTTTTCCATCGGCCGTCCAATCCAAAATGAATGAATCAGGAATAATCGCTCGTATAAAGATGCTACCGCGGGTTCCTAACTGAGGCAGATCGAGACTTATTAATTGCCTCAGATAGAGCAGCACATAAGCGGCGATCCCAGTCAGACATATAGCAGACACCAACAGGTTCCGAGCCAGTGGTTTTTTGTTATCAGCTTGTCTCAATGTGAATGCCTTTCGGAAATAGTTTCCAGCGGTAGACCACCGATAGTTTATCGACAATCTTGCCTATTTCCGAGTAGTCGTAAGCCTCCCAGAAAATGAACCTACCTAGAGTTCTGAAATAGTTATAAACAGCCCGATTTCTGACCAGCTATTCCTTCCGTTTTGTATGATCTATTTCCAGCAGACCTTACCAAATATTGCTGTATCCACTAGCCGATCGGCTCAACGGATCCCTTGGGTCACTTAGAAATTACTTAGACGTGTAAACGCATCAGTACGCAGTCGTGGTAGACCGCGTGGCACAATAGCTTGTACTGATTTCGGTAAGGTGAGCATCGGTTGCTCGTGACGCGAACTGGGAAACACGAAGGCGTCCTTCCATGGATCCGCTAATAACCAGTCTTCACTTTTCACCACGCCCAAACCTTCACTATCCGCCTCAACACCGTCGCCTGTATCTTCCTCACCACTTCCAGAGGCGATGCCACGACGCAAATTTTTCGCACTTTTCCATTGCGAAAGAAAATAAGCTAAATCGGTCTGCTGGGCTATAGGAATCGTTAATGTCGCATGCTGATTACCGGTGTGATTGACTTCCTGCGCTTTCGCCAACGCCTTCACGGAGGATTCGGTCCAAGCCGTA
>JAUMAI010000344.1:0-5207 GCA_032116775.1 Pirellula sp.
CTCCAAGGACCGGGATGCCTCACCCACTGCCAGCGCGACAGCGACGGCTGTGGCATTGTCATCCGAACAGGGAGCATCAATCACGCTGTCGTAATGAGCTCCAACCAGAATTGGAGGAAGTGTTGAGTCTTGTCCCTTGCAAACCCCAATAAGATTCGTGAATTTGGTGATGCCATCCGTAAATGGTAACTCGAGCGTCTTATTATCTCGAAATGGCGCAAGCTCCATTTCGCTCATGCGGGATAAGATATAGTTCTTGGCGATTTCGTGCCCCGGCTGACCGACCCTTCGCCCCTGAGGAAGGGACAATCGCTCAGTATCACGAAGTATTGAATTATACAATTGAATATTCCTTTCTAGTGAGGCCTTCAAAGCCACGTGAGATATGTAACCTTACCTGTGCTCTGTGTAACCTTACCTGTGAAATGCGTCGTTCGCCTTTGAGCCCTGGCGCTAGTCGACAATTTTGTAAAGAAGGCCTATTTCTGCGATTCGTTTACATATACATGTCGCAACAACCTGTCGCCGTCCAGCCGAAAGCACACAGCCCCACCTCTGGAGGACATCTACTTATCGATCAGCTAAAACGCCACAGAGTGAGCAAACTACCGTTTCAATACGGCTCGCTGTTTTTGAACAGGCAGGTAGAGGCACGCGGCCTGGACGGCGTGGCAAGCCGGCAGATCCTCCTCGTCGGCATTCGTGCGTAAACGCTACTCGTAAAATCCCGATCTAGCAACCAAGACAGCCCCCCAACAAGCCAAGACAACAGCAAGTTCATAAGGACAGTCTGGTGCGATATGACTGTAGCGTTACTTCACTCGAGGCAGGCCACACCACGAAAGCCCCACCACGATAGGTACCGAACTGCAAAGTCATAGAGTCGCTGTCTTGTGTCACTTTTGGAAGCTCACTGCTGTCGTGAGCACAGGAATTGAATGCCGATGTTTAGCAAAATCGTACTCGCCATCCCCCACTCCATTGGCACTTTCAATTTGGCAGCCTGGAGCGATCCACTCGTTGTTAGCGCGGATGCCAAACGCTGGACAGATTGGCACACGGACAGAGTTTTTGCGTCCAATTTGCCCAAAGTTGAAATGGTAGTTGGGCGAGTTTCCCGGTTTGATTGTGATTTAGAACGCCTAATAGACGATCCACTGGAGGCCGAAGGGCGAGGCATACTCTACACCACGTCCCACAGTGGCGCAACACGCAACATATCGGCCTCTCAACGCGAATCACACCTGGAGCAATGGCGATCCTACCGCAATGCGATAAAAGCGGCTCTAGTTCAAGATTGCCTATTAATCGACTGCCATTCTTTTCCAAGCGATATTGCAAATGTCGATATCTGCCTTGGATTCAATGATGACTGGAGCAAACCGACGCTTACAACACTCGAAATAACCCAGCAGCATTTCACGAACGATGGCTTGACCGTAGCCGTCAATTGTCCTTTCTCGAATTCCATAACGCCGGAGTGCGACTTCGCTTACAAGAGCCTAATGATCGAACTGAACAAGCGAATCTATCTCTGTGAGGAGACATCGCAATTGCTCCCTAGAGCCAGCACAATAGCGTTATGTCTCAATAAATTGTATTCCAAACTGTTGCGAATCAATTAACTTGCAATTCGAGGTTGCTGAGGGAGAACATATTCAAAATCTTTATCTTTTCTCGCTGTACTACAGGAGAACCGTAATCGAAATTCGCTGCCGATTCTAAAGCGAAGTCGGAGCTCAGCACACGTCAGAATAAGAGCCTGACTTTCACAATAGCGAATCACTTACCTGATAGCAGAAAGAGCCTCCTCGAAGCGAACTACTAACGTTAGCACGTCAATAATCGAACCTATCGCACCAAAGTCCTGAAAGAATCTCTCTTTAAAAAAGGACCTTACAATATCCGACTTCAACCTGAATACGAGATCAGCCTTGGGTTCTCTAACTTTACTCCAGCTTAGAGGCATTGGTACTAAGACCGCAGATAAGCTGGTCAGAACCTACCTAACCCTACAGGCGATAAAAGAGGCTGCCGAAGAAAATGTTCTTGAACGTTTACTACGTAAGGTTCCTGCATCACTTCTCGATGAAAACGCTATTGAAGCGGCCTTAAGGAAGGCTGACCAAATCATTAAAGCTGCGGCACGATACGGTGTTTCCATTCTCACAGTATACGACGCCGAGTACCCAAAGCTACTGAGTCGAATTGAGGATCGCCCTTTGGTTTTGTATGTGAAGGGACATCTCTGACCTGGGATAAAAATGTGGCCTGTATCGGTACGCGCGAGCCAACCTCTTTCGGGATACAGGAAACACAGAGTCTCGTAAAAATACTGGTGGAAGACGACTGGAGTATTGTAAGTGGACTCGCTCTTGGGATCGATACCGCAGCTCATCGTCAAGCCCTGGAAAGCAATGGGCATACCGTGGCTGTTCTTGGCATCGGGCTGGATACGATCTCTCCACGTGAGAACGACGCGTTAGCAAGACAAATTTTGGATAAAGGTGGGGCTCTTATTAGCGAGCAGCAATTCGGAATCAGTGCGATCGGAGGGAATCTTATCAACCGAAACCGCCTTCAGTGCGGAATGTCTGCCGGAACCTTCGTTTAACAGACTGACATTGTGGGGGGCTCGATGCACACAGTCCGTTTTACGCTGACACAACGCCGCAAGCTGTTCGCCCCTGTTCCTACCGGAGATCAGACTCAAGAAGCCAAGTGCCGAGGTATTCTTGCTCTTACCAATAAGACCGGTCCAGAGCTGGAAACGCTTTTGGACAAGCCCCCGCGAGAGTACACCGAATTGCTAAGAAGAGAATACCTTCTCTGCGCTCCAGCGACACCCATCCATACGGAGGCTGACTATCCTGCTGTGCGTGCCGCTTTGGCAAAGTTCTGCGCTACCTTGGATCGACCATGAACAGAATCCCCAAAAAACGAGCTACTTGTTTATGTATCAATAAACAAGTAGCTCGAGTCCCGCGAAATCGATCTGGTTAAGAAAATTGCTCGCAAGATAGTTTTTACTAAATGAGACCATTAGTCTCAGGCGACTTCGGTCAATAATTGAATCGCGTAATTCATTGTTGACCTAACCGAATCTTATTATCCATAAGTTCCTTACTACTTAAGCCGTTTTTCATTAGGAACGCAGCGAGGAGCATACTTTGATAAAACCCCAAACCAGTCGTCTGCAATTTCTTTGTTGAGCTGTGAACCGGTGCCAATAAATAATGTATCGTTGCTCCACCACTTCCCTTCAATGGTGCTATGAAAGTAGCCAACGTTGGGACCTTTGATGGCTTCACCAAGTGTAAAGTCCGTTCCCCGCCAACATGTTGCTTTGAATTCCGTCTCTGAGACTGCTTCAAGGATCAGGTAACCACTTACGGCCGGTTGCTCGACATAGACGAACTTACCCTCCTTCTCAAGCTCATGGTTGTGGAATCGAGTCCAAAGACAGCCCACTCTTCGAAACCTACCAGGCGGCTCGTTATCGGCCGTCGTGTAGGCAAAAACATCATCGCTAATAATAATCCCCGCTCCCTGCTCCACCTTGTTTCTAAGATTTCGTTCAATACTCCTATAGTAACCTTCTCGAAGGTAAGCTTTTCGCTGACCTGTTGCCTGGCCCATAAGTGATGTGCCATGATCTTTCCCGACAGGGATTAACGCTAAAGCAGATTCAGTAGAAATAGGCTGATCCTCGCGATTAAATCTGGATAACCAATCATCCGGAGTCCCAAAGAGCAGCAACCCCATCACAGCGATAGAGAGAAAAACAATTCCAAATAATACCGTAGCACGATTAGTGAGTAGACTTCCAAGATCAATTCGAAGGCGTGCCAACGGCTTAGACTGCGTCTCAGTAGTCTCAGGATTTATTTTCCATAGATCCCCATTGCGTTGCTGAACCAAAGGCCCAATGGATTGATTGATAGCCGAAACTTCCTCGATACTGAGCCAGGGTGTAAAAGCAACGATCGCTTCGGCTGGTGCCTGAAATCGATCGGCGGGATTTTTGGCGAGTAATTTCTCGATACAATGACAAAACTCATCCTGCAAATCCGGACGGAGGTTTTTCAATTTTGGCGGTTGTGCCAGTGCATGAGCCACCACTTTCTTTAAAGGATTATCATAGTTTTGAGTGGAAAAAGGGGCCTTACCTGTAAGAAGCTTAAACAGAGTGCAACCTAAACTATAGAGATCACTGCGAATATCTGCCGACGTTGGCTCCATGGCCTGTTCGGGAGAAACGTAGTCGATCGTCCCAAGAAACTGCTCAGACCTTCTCAGTGAATGATCCGCTGCTTCCGAGTTGGGTCTGGCAAGCCCAAAGTCGATCAGCCGAACGAATCCGTCGCGGCAAAGCATGATATTGGATGGCTTGATATCGCGATGGATTATTTTTTGCTCATGAAGATAGTTAAGCGCTTGCAGAATCTGAATGGCGATCGCAGCAACTGCACCAGCGGAAAGCGATCCCTGCGAAGCTATCAGACGGGATAGATCGACTCCATCAAGAAACTCCATCGTCAGATAAGAGCATTGGGAGGTTCCACTAGAGTCGATATACCGCACAATGTTTGGATGATCGAGCTTGCGCAGAGTCTCTGCTTCACGACGAAAGCGTTCGAGGTCCTCTGATGCAATGCAGTCAGTCGAATGAAAGACCTTGACAACAACCTTCTGGTGACTGTGCTCCACTGAATTGGGTTCAGATGGCGAGAGCCAAGCAGTCCAAGTCGATACGAGATCATGCTTCTTAATTCGACTGACAAAGCGATAATTTTTAATAAGCGGTATTTCGACACGGTCATTCGCTTTGCGTGTCGATGTAAAAAGATCGCGTTCAGAAATGCGGGAGGGACTGCGAATACCTTCGCGAAAAGCCTTGACGAAAGAATCGTCCTCTATGGCATCAAGACGATTTAAAGCATCTGGATTCGAATTAAGGTAATTCTGAACCGAAGAGAGCTTCTCCAAAGAGAGACGACCATTAACAAAATCTTTTAGTACGGATGTATCTGGGTCGTCGTTCATTAGATTAGTCCTCTGCGCTCCTCATTCAATAATAGGGAAAGCGAATTAGATATACTCATAGCGCCAGGGAAATCTAAGAACCTATCCGAAAACCATGAATTTTTTAAATGTGTAGTAGGCACAAGCGAACTGTAAGTTTGCGATGTAATTTGTTGCCTTTT
>JAUMAI010000345.1:0-5098 GCA_032116775.1 Pirellula sp.
GATTGAGGACAATTCGAATTGTGAAAAGGATTAGCAGGCTTCGGATAGGTCATTGCAATTGAAACGACCCAATGCCTGTGAAGCCGAACTTACAGGTAGGACTGACACCAGACAAAATCGGTTTGGTCTTTACCACGGCCTTCAGGATGACTCAACGGATCCACGCACGTTAGTTTGCGTGCCTGGATCCGCCCTGTGTAAAAGTCAAGCAACGGTTGATAACTGGCAAGGTTGTCGACTATTTCCTAACGATTTCTCTACGTCAGAAATAATCAAACAAGGTACAAACTAAAAATGGCTGAGTTGTGTGATTTTGGCCTAATCGGCTTAGCGGTTATGGGTGAGAATCTAGCCCTCAATGTCGAAAGCCGTGGTTATCGTGTAGCGGTTTACAATCGCACCACAGATAAGGTCGATCAACTGATCCAAGGGCGAGCTGCAGGCAAAAATTTTGTCGGCTGTCACTCCATCGTTGACTTGGTGAAATCACTGAAAAGACCGCGTTTGGTAATGACGCTGGTGAAAGCAGGTCCTGCCGTTGACGATCTCATCGAGCAACTGCTTCCGCATCTTGAACCAGGCGATGTGATCATCGACGGCGGTAACGAGCACTATGAAAACACAGAACGCCGAACCAAGTACATCGAGAGCAAGGGGTTGCTATATATCGGCACCGGTGTTTCGGGTGGTGAAGAAGGCGCTCTAAAGGGCCCAAGTATGATGCCGGGCGGCAGCCCGCAAGCTTGGCCATTCATCAAACCAATTTTTCAAGCGATTGCTGCGAAGGTCGGTCCCAACAACGACATTCCATGTTGCGAATGGGTTGGCCCACGTGGTGCCGGTCATTACGTGAAGATGGTTCACAATGGTATCGAGTATGGCGACATGCAGCTGATCTGCGAAGCTTATTACTTGCTCAAGCAGGCAGCAGGGTTGACCAATGACGAACTCTATGAAGTTTTTGATACCTGGAACCGTGGCGACCTACAAAGTTACTTGATCGAAATTTCGCGAGACATTTTCTCCGTCAAAGATGATCAAGGAGGCTCCGATTTCTTGGTCGATAAGATTCTCGATGTTGCTGGAGCCAAGGGAACCGGCAAGTGGATGAGTCAATTAGCACTCGATCTTGGTGTACCGAGCACCTTGGTTACCACTGCGGTTTATGCACGCGGACTCTCAGCGATGAAAGATGCTCGTGTTCGGGCCGCCAAGGTTCTGCCTGCTCCGGGAGCGAGTGACAATGCTCCATTCGCCAAACCGGTTCAAGATTTTATCAGCAATAAAGCTGGTTTCGTTGAAGCGGTCCGCCAAGCTCTCTATGCATCGAAGATTTGCAGCTACGCACAAGGCTTTGTTCAATTGCAGGCCGCCAGCAAGGAGCATGATTGGAACCTAAACTATGGTGACTGTGCGTTGCTATGGCGCGGTGGTTGCATCATCCGTGCTCAATTCCTAGATCGCATCAAAGCTGCTTTTGATGAGCAGCCCAATTTGGAAAACTTGTTGCTCTATCCATATTTCCAACAAGCGATCGAGAAGGCACAGGCTTCGTGGAGAGCTGTTGTCATGGCAGCTACCCATCTTGGATTACCTGCCCCCGCCTTCACAACTGCGTTGTCGTACTATGACAGCTACCGTCAAGCTCGTTTGCCAGCCAATCTTTTGCAGGCACAACGGGATTATTTCGGGGCTCATACTTATCAGCGAACAGACAAGCCCGGGTCATTCCACTCGGAATGGCTGGAACTTCGTCGACAACCCAAGCCCTAATTAGGAAATTGCATGGCAGACGCAGACACGTCTCGAGTTTCTCCGGCGCAGTACCTCCAGTCCTTGTTTGGATTGGAGGGACAGACCGCGGTGGTCATCGGTGGTGCCGGTGTCTTGGGCAGTACGTTGGCGCGCGGCTTGGCGATGGCTGGAGCACATGTGGTTATCGCTGGGCGAGATCCGCAGCGCGGCCAAGAGATCGCTGCAGAGATTCGTCATAGCGGCCACACCGCCAGTTCGTTTGAGGCTGAAGCCACGAAATTAGATTCGCTCCAAGAACTTTTACGGCGGGTTCAAGATAGTTGCTCTTCGGTTGACATGCTCATTAATTGCGCCGGCGTAAACGACGGCACACCCTACACCGAGATCACCTTGGAAAAATGGAATCGTGTTTTCGAGGTCAATTTGACGGCGACGCACCAAGCTTGCCAGGTATTTGCTCCGGTAATGGCGGAACAAGTTGGTGGCGGATCCATCCTGAACATCGGAAGCGTCACGGCTCACACTCCTTTGTCCAGAGTCTTTGCCTACGCCGCATCGAAAGCGGCTGTGGTCAATCTGACCAAAAACTTAGCTCGCGAATTTGCATCTCGGCAAGTTCGAATCAATGTGCTGTGTCCTGGCTTTTTCCCAGCCGAACAAAATCGCGCGCTGCTGGATCGACAGAGAATTGAAAACATCATGGCGGGGACACCCATGAATCGTTTTGGGGAGCCAGATGAACTGATCGGTGCAGCGATCTTGCTTTTATCGCGGAAAGCGGGCAGTTACATTACCGGCTGCGAAATGTACGTCGATGGCGGCTTTACTTCGATGAGATTCTAGGTTCATCTGCTGTAGAACGCTGAATAGCTAGGTGCGGGTTGGCATCAGAAAAATAGAGATAGGAATGAAGGAGCGTAATATGCCATACACCATGGTGATTTTTGGTGCGTCTGGTGACTTAACCAGTCGCAAACTAATACCAGCTCTTTACAACCTGTTTCGCCGCAAGAGACTCCCATCAAACACGCGTATTGTAGGGATTTCACGCACGCCCTATGCGCATGACGAATGGCGTAAGGAACTCGCTGCATCAACAGAAAAATTTGCTAAACGCGATTTCTCTGCGGAGGTCTGGAATCAATTTGCTGAAAGCATCTTCTATCAGCCTTCCGACATCACGAATCCGAATGATTTTCCCGGCTTGGTTAAAGCCTTGGATGATATCGAGGGAAATAAGAAAAGCGAACGAATTTACTACTTATCGACGATGCCCCAACTGTATGCTCAAGCTGTCCAAAACTTAGGAGCGGCTGGCTTGGCTGAGGACAGTAATGGCAGTCGACGTGTTGTGATTGAGAAGCCCTTCGGCACAGACTTGCAATCGTGTAAAACGCTCAACGATGCTATTCACAAAGTGTTTCGTGAAGATCAGATCTATCGAATCGATCATTACCTCGGCAAAGAAACCGTTCAAAACATTTTGGTGCTGAGATTTGGTAATTCAATTTTTGAACCATTGTGGAATCGCAATTATATCGATCATGTGCAGATCACCGTGGCCGAAGAAGTTGCCGTTGGCCGTCGAGCTAGCTACTACGACAAATCGACCGTTCTGCGGGATATGTTCCAAAATCATCTGTTGCAGTTGATGATGGTAACCGCGATGGAATCGCCGGTTCGTTTCAACGCCGATATGGTACGTGACGAAAAGGTAAAAGTGCTACAAGCTGTCCGCTCGATGCGTGGTGGGGATTTTGCTAACGATGGCTTCCGAGGTCAATACGCAGGCTACCGCGAAGAAGAAGGCGTGCCAGCCGAAAGCGAAACAGAAACCTTTGCAGCGCTAAAGTTCCACATCGATAATTGGCGTTGGAAAGGTGTTCCTTTCTACCTGCGTAGCGGCAAAGCGATGTCATGTCGTACCACGCAGATCGTAATTCAATTCCGCGAACCGCCTCATATGCTATTTGGAGAACGAGGCACCTATCGCCCAGCTGCTAATCGTTTAGTAATTCAGATTCAGCCCGCAGAAGGTATTCAGCTCTATTTTCAAACGAAGATTCCTGATGCGGAAATGAAAATGCGGCTCAGCCAATTAGATTTCCGTTTTGACCAGGGTGGTGGCGAACTGCCAGATGCTTATGAGCGTCTGTTACAAGATGCGATACAAGGTGACGCTAGCCTATTCGCCCGCAGCGATGAAGTGGAAACTGCTTGGCAAATCATGGATCCAATTCTGGCAGCTTGGCGTAGTCCTGCAGCGCCTCCCTTGCATATTTATCCTCAGGGAGGCTGGGGGCCCATCGAATGCGGCGAATGGATGAATCACCAAGGCCGGGATTGGTTTGATGTCTGTCCAGTGATTAACTGAGATAACCATCAATCGTTAGCTATTTCATTGGGTCATGACTCATCGGGACATGACTGATATAGTTGCTGGCTGGCTTGAATGCTTTCTCTTCAATGCAGGTATCCCAATGCGTTGGGCCTCTGGGAACTAAAATTTCTTTGAGCTCGGTAGTCATCACTAACTCGAGCCAATAAAAACAATCTTTCAGACTGAGTCGGTGTCTCCCGCGGACGGTTTCGGGCCTCCCACCGTACTTACAATCAGGCGAACTGTCATATCTTAACTGTTCGTTACAGACGACCGTTGGCCACGCGAGATTATGACGACTGTATGGAAACTGATGGTTGTCAATCGACTTAATTAAGCGAATCATTCACACATCATCAGCTCCAACCAAAGCGATCGCTTCGGGGAGACGAATACAGATTGATGGACCCAGGAAGGTCAACATCGGTCGGCGCTGCGCCGGCCGTGGGCACGGAACCGCCCGTTTGATCTCGATAACCGCGGTGGTTATTGAGAGTAGCAAATTCGGGAGGTATCCATACCGTGGGCGATTCCCGCAGCGTTCGATACGACGTGGCCGTCATGATCGGGGCGGCGCTCAACCTATTCATGTGGCTGTCTTTAATCAGCTACGATCCCGCCGATGTTGTGGGACCATGGGTTGCTCCGTTTAACAGCTTCTACGAGCCCGATATCTTGGCCTATCCACAAAATACAAAGCCGCACAACTGGTGCGGTTTTTGGGGAGCCGTTTTTGCGGACGTCACCGTCAATGCTTTAGGGTGGGGAGCTTATTTTGCAACTGCATCCATCTCTGTTGTCTTGGTGATTGTGTTCCAGCAAGGCAAAGTCTCTTCCCCTCTGAGCCGAGGCATCGGATGGGCCCTACTTTTGTTAGGGTTTTGTACTCTCCCAGCGATGTTGGGGATTTCGCCCCCTAAGTCTCCTGTCATTGGAGGCGGGGGTTACCTTGGTGCGCTGGTC
>JAUMAI010000346.1:0-4025 GCA_032116775.1 Pirellula sp.
GATCAAGGCGGCCAGCATGGTGTATCCGCCGGGTGAATGTTCGCCGTATCCGTTGGAGGCAAAACCACCGGCGAGCGAAAAGCCGGCTTGGCCTGACGCGATCGAGTACAGAACTCCAGCTCCTGCCGTGGCGCCGAGAACTTGCGCGATGATGTATGGGATCAATTCGCTCGACTTAAAGCGGCCCCCCATCATTAGGCCAACTGAAACAGCAGGGTTTAGGTGGCAACCTGAGATATGGCCGATCGCATAAGCCATGGTCAATACGGTTAAACCAAAAGCCAAGCTTACTCCTACGAAGCCAATTCCTAAGTTAATGGGACTGTCACCATCCAAGAACTTAGCCGACAAGACGGCGCTACCGCAGCCTCCAAATACCAACCAAAAAGTCCCGATAAATTCCGCAGCTAGCTTTTTACTAAGCATAATCCGCCTCCTGAAAAGAGAGTGAAAGAATTGCTATCAAAGTCTGGGCCAAGATCGACCCTGACGAGTCGAAACCATGGCCGATGGATCCCCTTCCATCGTTGGGTAGCAAGTTAAGCATATCTGGCTGCTAGGGCAATCGGAGCTACCGCTGTTGGGAGATCTTTTTGCTGACAATTAGGTTGACATTCCATTTCGGCATTCCAGCAGCTTCTCGATATGACTAAACTCCCATCGCAGTAGCGATATCTCCGCTTCGCCATGGATCCAAATCCATGTGGGCCAAAGAGAGGAATAGACGGGATGCACTCCCGTGGACGCCTCTACGCGATGGAGATAAACGCAACAGAGGATTGTTCCACGAGATGCTCGGATTGTTATCTCGGAACGTCTTAACTTCGTATTTGCCTTGGTTCGGCTGAATTTACATTGCCTAAGGATGGGCGAAACATGTATCGATGGTTGCTTTGTTGGCGATACCTTCGCACACGCTGGATCGCGTTAGCTTCGGTCGTTAGCGTTACACTCGGCGTCGCCACGTTGATTATTGTCAACAGTGTGATGGATGGCTTTTCAGCTGAAATGCAAGAGAAAATGCACGGGATCCTCTCCGACTTAGTCGTCGAAGGGCATTCGGCAGGCGGGATTCCCAATCCTGATTGGTATGAAACTGAAATTCGCAATGCGTTAGGTGATGATGTCGAGGGTGTCACAACTATCGTACATGTTCCAGCGATGGGAACTTTTCAGTTTCGCGGACAAACAGTAACACGTCAGATCAATCTGATCGGTATCGATACCAAGAGTTACGCCCAAGTGAGCGATTTCAGCCGATTTTTAATGCATCCCGACAATCAGAAGCTGCTGAGCTTTGATTTAAGGCGTGACGGATACGCTCCAGAGCGCGAGGAATTTCCAGCTTCTGGTTGGAGCTACCGACAGCGCTGGGCCATGATGCAAAAAGCTCTCGACGAAGAGAAACGCTTGCGGGAAGAGTACGAGGCAAAACTCAAGCCTGCTTCAGATGGTCAAGCCGCAGCAAACAGTGATCCAACGGCTGCCCTGGCGGCCGCCCCACCTTCGCTCGGCACGCAAGCTGCCAGCGGGCCATCGATTGGTGGAAGTGGACCGCCCCTGGGAGGGCCGGACAATTCTCAACTATTTGATGCCGAGCGCGAACAGCACACAGGAATCGTTCTAGGCATGGGGATATGTAGCGTACGAGGACGTAAGCCAGATGGCAGCGTGACAGACTTCTTTTACGTGCGGCCCGGAGACGATATCCAGTTGGGATTATTGAGCGCGAGTTCTCCTCCCCGCATCTTATCCGAGAAGTTTACGATCGTTGATGTGTATGAAAGCAAGATGAGTGAATACGATTCGACTTTTGCTTTTGTTCCGATCGACAAGTTGCAAAGCATGCGAGGAATGATCGATCCTGCCTCTGGTATCAAGAGTGTTTCCTCGATTCAGGTCAAGCTTCGTAAAGAAGCGAACTTAGAGCGAGCTCGGGATATTTTACGTGAGCGTTTCCCGAGTGAAATGATGATCCAGGTCAACACGTGGAAGGATTTGCAAGGCCCTCTATTGGCTGCGGTGAAAATGGAAACCACGATCTTAAACATCCTGTTGTTTTTGATCATTACTGTGGCAGGATTTGGTATTTTGGCCACCTTCTTTATGATCGTCGTCGAAAAGACAAGAGACATTGGCGTATTAAAGTCTTTAGGTGCACCAAGCTCTGGGGTGGCCTCGATCTTCCTGGGCTACGGTCTGTTGCTGGGAGCTGTTGGATCTGGCGTCGGTACGGTGGGCGGCTTATTGTTTGTGCATTACATCAATGAAATTGCTGATTTGTTAGAAATGCTTACTGGTGGTGAAGTCTTCGATCCCACGATCTATTACTTCGAAAAAATCCCGACGATTGTCAATCCATGGAGTATTGTCTTCGTCATGTGCGGAGCAATTCTGATCGCGGTTTTGGCCAGTGTTCTTCCCGCCTTGCGAGCAGCGCGTCTCCATCCGGTAGAGGCTTTGCGTTATGAATAGTGCTTCCTCGCGTACGCTTCCACGGCGTAATCCTCACGTTCAACTTCCAGCCGTTGTCGACAACCGAATTCAGGCCAATAGTGCTTATGACCTCGGTGAATTGACTCAGGCAAATCAAGGTACTCAAGATAGCTCAACGGTGGTTACTATGAATCGTGTCACTGTACCTGTGAAACCGGCGTTGGCTAATGAATCGCTGATCATCTCGGCAAAGAACTTGACCAAAACCTACCGCACTGGCAAAGTTGAAGTCCCCGTACTCAAGGGGGTCGACTTTATGGCCGAACGAGATCGTATGACGGCGATCATCGGTCAGAGCGGTTCGGGCAAGAGTACATTGCTCCACTTGCTCGGTACTCTCGATCAACCCGACTCGGGAGAGATTTACTTTGAAGGAAGCCGTATCGACAATTTGCCACGCAGAGAAAGAGATCGTTTCCGAAATCAGACTATGGGAATGATCTTTCAGTTTTATCATCTTTTGCCAGAACTCTCGACACTCGAAAATGTTATGGTGCCATCGCTGATTGGGCATAGTCCTTGGCGATATTTTTCAATTCGCAGAAAGCTGAAGCATCGAGCGGCTGAGCTCTTGGACTGGGTCGGATTAAGCCATCGTTTAAAGCATCGACCGAGCGAATTGTCGGGTGGAGAAATGCAACGCACGGCGATAGCTCGCGCGTTGATGGCCGAGCCCAAAATCTTGTTAGCAGATGAACCAACTGGAAATCTTGATCCAGAGACGGGTTACGGAATACTGGAATTGCTCAGAAAGCTAAACCAACAGCAACATATGACGATCATCATGGTGACCCATGATGAATCGATCGCTCGTTCGGCTGATTGTTGCATTCGTCTACAGGGTGGTCGCGTTCAGCAATTGCATGGGCATGCGGCCTAGATAGAAATGAATCTTTGGCCTTCTTTGCTCGGCTAAGCAAGTGCAAACACTTCGCTCGTAAAGCTTCAATATAGATAGTGTTTCATTGTTCACTCGTATCGCTATGAGGCGACAAGTGGCATAAGAACATCACTATCTTTCTTCTCTCAGATTCCTTCTTCGAGCAAGGATTAATACATCGATGTGCGCTTTTCTAATGCGAAAAACCATAGGTTGCTCTTCCGTTTTAGCACGCTTCGGGAAGTGGTCGAGCCTCGCCATGGTGCTGTTGGGTTATGTATTGATGTTCGAGATGTCGCTACGGGCTGAGGAGCCTATTCGACATTCCTACCTCGTGCTTGGCGCGAAAACCGCCATTATTGATGAGTCGGGGAAAGCGATTTGGGAGTATGCCGGCGGCACAAGAGATGGATTCGTTTTGCCTAGTGGCAATGTGTTACTGGCATTTAGTAACCGTGTAGAAGAAGTCGACCGTCAAGGAAAAGTGTTGTGGTCCTATCAGCTTGATCCTGTCAATCGGGAGATCGGAACAGCCCAGCGTCTTTACAATGGCAACACCCTTATCACCGAACTTGGTTCCAAGCCACGCTTGATCGAGTACGATCAAAACGAGAAGAAGATTAGCTTGGAAGTTGCCTTGCAACCTGAG
>JAUMAI010000347.1:0-6339 GCA_032116775.1 Pirellula sp.
GCGAGGGAGAGTAGGTTGCAAAATCAGGCTAGGCCTCTCGCTCCCCGCACGCAGGCGTTTCAATCCGCTTGCGACGCGACAAAAAGCCCCAGGCAGGGCCTAAGGTTGCAGTTCTTGCTGGGCTGCCGTTTGGAAAGATAAAAAAATTAGATCGAATGCGGGGCCACTTAGTACCGATGTGCCGTTGCTTTGCCGGGCTTCTTTCATACACTACCAAGGGTATTGCATACACATCTTATGCAAAGTTATCTTCGATGCCCTTTTTCGGTTACCCGTGCGTAGCCTATAAGGTCATCTATGCCCCCCCTCTGTGATGGAAATGGCCCGTCCCATGGCTGATATTGCCGGCAATCCAACCACTTTTTTCACCAAACACGAATTCTTGATTCGACGCCTTCATTCGCTCAGCGGCCTGGTGCCGGTGGGTGCTTACATGGTGGTGCATCTCCTCACCAATGCCAGTCTGCTCAATGGAGTTGGTACCTTTCAGAATGCTGTGAATCAGATTCACTCGCTCGGCGTGATTCTGCCGGTGGTCGAGTGGCTGTTCATCTTTTTGCCGATCTTGTTCCATGGCATTTTTGGCGTTTGGATTATCAAGTCGGGCCAATCCAACATCAGCCACTATCGTCTCTCCGGAAACTATCGTTACGTCGCACAGCGATGGACAGGTGTTATCGCGTTCATCTTCATCTTCTTCCACGTATTGCATCTCCATGGCTGGTTTCATTTCGATGCCTGGATGCGAATGATTGAGCCTCTCGGTTTCGGAGCCTTCAGGCCCTACAACGCTGGCAGCACGTTGGCTCTTGCGTTGAAAGGTGTGGTTTGGCCGATTTTCTACGCGGTTGGAGTTCTGTCGTGCGTGTATCACCTCGCTAATGGAATTTGGACCTTCGGTATCACTTGGGGAATTTGGATTTCGCCAGCAGCACAAAAACGAGCCTCTGTCGTCTGTGCCGCCTTCGGCGTATTCCTCGGGGTTGTTGGCCTCAGCGCTTTGTATGGCGCCAAGAGCTTAGATCCAGCCGAAGCGCGAAAGATTGAAGATAAGATGTACGAGTCGCGTGTTGAAAGTGGTGAGATCAAGCCTAACCCCGAAAAGAAGGCTGAGTAAAGGGCCAGCATCTCGCTGAATACGCAGCTGGCTGAATAAGTTGGGCGGAGGCTCAAACTACCCGAGCAATCTGCCTGACGAATTTGCAGTGATATGTTGATTTAAAGATAACTAATATCGAGATCTTCCGGCGACGGATGATCTCGTTGAATTAAAAATAAGATAACCAGAGCTCTTACCGGGCTGATAAGATTCAAAAAAATATCGGCCCCGATTACGTAGGATCCGAAATATGGCAAAGCAGCGCGTCGTAGTAATTGGCGGTGGTTTGGCGGGTTTGGCCGCCACGATGAAGTTGGCTGAACTTGGTGTACCCGTTGACCTGATCAGCTTAACTCCGGTCAAACGCTCACACAGTGTTTGCGCCCAGGGTGGTATCAATAGTTGCAATGATCAAACTCGCCAACTCGGTGACTCGGAGTGGAAGCACTTCGATGATACGGTTTATGGTGGTGACTTCTTGCAGCATCAACCGCCTGTAAAAGAGATGGCTTACTGGGCTCCCAAGGTCATCGACTTGATGGATCGACTTGGGGTCACCTTTAATCGTACCACGGAAGGCTTCATTGATCGCCGTCGTTTCGGCGGAACACTCTACAAACGAACTGCGTTCGCAGGGGCCACGACTGGCCAGCAATTGCTGTATGCACTCGACGAGCAAGTGCGTCGCTGGGAGAGTGCTGGCTTGGTCAAGAAGTACGAATTTTGGGACTTCCTTGGTCCAGTCCTTGATGCCGATGGCGTCTGCGTTGGCGCAGTCGCTCAAGACATGGTTTCCATGCAGATCCGTTCATTTCCAGCAGACGCGGTTGTGGTTGCAACGGGGGGCTGTGGTCTGCTCTACGGCCGTTCCACGATGTCTGTCTTTTGCACCGGTAGCGCCGCAAGTCGCTGCGTGCAGGCTGGCGTGAAATATGGCAACGGTGAATTTATTCAAGTTCATCCAACCGCAATTCCTGGCGCCGACAAATTGCGTCTCATGAGCGAATCGGCTCGCGGTGAAGGTGGTCGTGTTTGGGTCCCGAAAAAGCCTCAAGACACTCGGCCGCCGAAGGAAATCCCTGAATCGGATCGTAATTACTTTTTAGAAGAACGATATCCTAAGTACGGCAATTTGGTTCCCCGCGATATCGCAACCCGCGAGATCTTCAATATCTGCGTCAATGAAGGTCTCAGTGTTGATCCGAACAAGATGTGCGTGTATCTCGACCTGACTCATATCTCACGCGCAGAGCTCGATCGCAAGCTTGGCGGTATCCTCGAAATCTATGAAAAATTTCAAGGTGTTGATCCACGCGAAGTTCCAATGAAAATCTTCCCGGCTGTCCATTACTCCATGGGTGGTTTGTGGTGCGATTATCAGCGTACTGCGGAAGGTGGCTTACAGCCTGGATCACCACGCAACCAAGTCACAAATATCCCAGGACTATATGCGATCGGTGAATGCGATTACCAATACCATGGAGCAAACCGACTCGGAGCCAACTCGTTGCTCAGCTGTATCTTCAGCGGTTTGTTCGTAGCTCCCGGAATTCAAAACTTCCTCGGCAGCAAGAAGATTGCCGCCGCTGATGTTAGCCCGTCGGTATTTGATCGAGCTGTCGGCAAGCAAGAGCTTCGCCACCGACAACTCTTAAGCCAAAGCGGGCCTGGTGCTGGTGGAGAGAATCCTTATTTGATTCATCAAGAGTTGGGTGATGTGATGACACGCGCAGCGACGGTTGTGCGTGAAAACAAACAACTCGAAGAGTCCATTGCCAAGGTTCATGAGCTTCATGAACGAGTCAAGAAGTGCTCTTTGTCTGACACGGGTAATTGGACTAATCAAAACGTCATATTTACCAAAGCAGTTCAAGATATGTTCCCGCTGGCATTCGCTGTTTTGCAAGGAGCATTACAGCGAGACGAATGCCGCGGAGCTCACTTCAAGACCGCTTACGCACCTCCAAGTCTCACCGCCACAGAACCTGCTGAGCGCCGTCGTCAAGCAGAACAGTGGTGTGATAGATTTGAGGCTAATAACAACCGATTCCTTAAGTCCTCGGTTGCAACTTGGGATGGTGAAAAGATCAAAGTCGATTACGAAGACGTCGATACATCCATCATTCCGCCACGGCCTCGTTTGTACGGCCTGGTCGGTGCCGAGGTGATCGAAGAAGTGTGGAAAGAGCGTTGCCGTGCTAAGGGAGTTGAAATCGTCGGCTCCTCCTTAGCTGCGGCTAGTTCATAGCGAACCGTTGCATTCGCCAAGATCCGCATAGGAACCTTGGTGCTGATCGAGAAAATAGCTTAGACATTAAACTGCCTTCTGAATGTTTAATCGCTCACCAGGCAGAGCAGAATAGATAGACGTACAACTTCAGTAACTCACGTTGCCATCAGTCGAGAACAGTAAACATGATCGCGCCAACCGAAGCGAGCAAGTCGAATCAGCGCAAGCCAGAGCTCATCAACGTGCGTGTCCTTCGCCAAGATGGACCCAATTTGCCTTCTTATTGGGAGCAGCATCAAGTTCCCTATGAAGAAGATATGAACGTTATTAGCGTGTTGCAAAAGATCGCTGCGCAAGCGACCACAGTGGAAGGCAAGAAAGTTGCCCCAGTCGCATGGGACTGCGGATGCCTAGAAGAAGTTTGCGGCTCATGTACCATGGTCATTAACGGACGTGTACGACAGGCATGTTCGGCTCTGGTTGATCGCTTGCTCGAAGATAATCAGATGGAAATTGAGCTACAGCCGATGACCAAATTTCCGGTCGTTCGCGATCTGAGTGTGGATCGCGCCCGTCTCTTCCGCTCGCTTCAGCGAGTGAAGGCTTGGGTTCCAGTAGACGGCTACTTTGACATGGGAGCTGGACCCAAAATCGATCGCGATGCACAGGAACAGAATTATCCGCTCAGCCAATGCATGAGCTGCGGTTGCTGCTTGGAAGCTTGCCCTCAATATACGAAGATTGAATTGCAACGTCGCCCCGGCGAAAGCGATGATGAGTTTCAAAAGCGGAAGAATGAAGCTTATGACAAAGGCTTCTTGGGGGCCGCTCCAATTAGCCAAGCGGTATTGTTCAACGCCCATCCAACGGGCAAGAACATCGCCGGTGAGCGTCTTGAAGCGCTGTCGGGAGAAGGTGGACTTCAAGCCTGCGGTAATGCACAAAACTGCGTGGCTGTTTGCCCGAAAGAGATTCCACTCACGACCTCCATCGCTCGGGCTGGCCGAGCCACCACCATTCACGCACTGAAGAAGATCTTCGACCGCTAATTAATTCTCAAGCCTTTTGCGGTATCAAGCATAGAAGCGGGCATTGATTTGCATTTGATCGGTGCCTGCTTTTTTATTGTGGTAGCGAAGTTGGGGCTAAAGAGTCAAGGTTTCCTTGACTCTCGTCTTGCTTACCGGGGCCTACACAGATGGCGCGGTTGTAAAACCAGGGGGGATCTTCACTTCCTGTGTGCCATTGCCGAAGGCTTGAGTGGCATATCTTCCTGATGGTTTGGGTTGGTGCCCAAGCGTAGTCGAACCGATTTATTCTTGCCCGTCGATGGCGCGGCTAATACGTAAAGCGTTCAGTGCACCAAGTACAATGCAGAATGAACCGAAGAAAAACGATATGCCAGGAAGATAAATTGGCGAATCGGGTTGAGTGAAAAAGCCAAAGAGGCCTGTCGCGAGTGGTGGTGCACCTACTGCCGCGACGCTGCCAAGGCTCGCGATAGAACCTTGTACTGTCCCTTGTTGGTCGGCTGGAACGATTCGAGCGATGGTAGCTTGGGCGACCGGTTGAATAAGCCCAGCAAAGCAGCCGATGCACATGATCGCGTACATCATCCAGCCTTCACTGGCTAACCCATACAGCAAGTGAGCAGTGGCTGCAGCGGCCAAGCCACAAAACAGAGATCGCTTCGGCCCAAGTTTGGCGGTCAGCATTCGAATCAGGCCAGCTTGCATGATGAATGTTAGGACGCCAACTGCGGTTAGCGACAAGCCGTTTTGCAAGGGATCCCATTGAAAGCGTTTGCCAGTGTAGAGGATCCAGGTGCTCTGCAAAGCTTGCTGAGCAAGTGCGCAGAAGAAAATGGTTATCGCCAGAGTGAAGACGACCGGATAATTCCGCAAACGATAAATGGCTGCGAATGGTACTGCATTGAGTTTTAGTTTGGCAGCGCGTTTTTCCGGTGGAAGCGACTCGGGAAGAATAAATAATCCATAGATAAAATTCAAACCCGCGAGTATCGCTGCAACCAAGAAAGGTAACCTTGGATCGTTTTGGCCAAGCCAACCACCAATCGCTGGGCCAATAACGAAGGCGATACCAATCGTCGCGCCCGATAAGCCAAAGTTCTTGATGCGATTCTTGGGAGTGCTAATGTCCGCGATGTATGCGTTGGAGGCGGTAATATTGGCAGCGGTTATCCCAGACGCAATTCTCGCTACAAAAAGCCAAGCCAAATTCGGTGCATAGTAAGTGAGTAAAAAATCGAGCGATAAGCCGAGGATGCTCAGCAGCAACACCGGCCGTCTCCCGAATCGATCGCTGAAGCCGCCGATGATGGGAGCCGCTAGAAATTGTGCTAGTGCATAGGAGCCGATCAGCAGGCCATACACGAAAGAGGGCACATAGGTCGTGCCAACGGTCAATTCCTCAACAATCTCTGGCAAAACGGGGATGATGACCCCAATGCCCAGAATGTCGAGGAAAAGTGTCAGCAGGACGAAGCCAATCGCGGCTCTTTGAACGGTTGGGCTAACCGGTTCTGATTGGTTTGCCCCGCCTTGTGAATCCGACACAGGTCCTGGCAAGCTACTTTCCGGTAGCTGTGGCTCAGGCGAATTAGATGGCGAATTGGACTGAGGGGGCGTCGACATTCACAAGCCAAAAAAGAAGATTCGTTGGTCTATCCAACTAGTTAGTTTCGCAGTCGATGGATTCATCCATTGGGTTGATGATCAGGCGCCGCCTTGCGGGGCACTGAACCGCCAAATAGACGATCGTTATCTCGGCTACCAGCGTGCCCCAGTTTATAGCCGATTGTTGTGGTCGGTACCTATAGGTATCACCCTGAAGTGCCATAAGAAAATGAATGATCTCCATTAAAATCCCGCAAATCCCTAAGCGGCACCTGCTATTTGAGTCTGCGGAGACGCTGATGATGGAGGGGATGAAAAGAAAAGGACTCGAATCGCCTCGAACATCATCACTAGGGCCAGCAGCAACAGGGTCA
>JAUMAI010000348.1:0-19578 GCA_032116775.1 Pirellula sp.
CAATGCAATTCGGCCGGATATACGCAGAATATCTCCTGGCAAAAAACGCTCTTCGAAACTATCGATTACGACAGTCACTCGTCCATGTACCTCGCGTTGCTCCATGCCATCGACAACTGCGCGTACATCGAGAGGAAGCAATGTAACCCATTCCTGGCTGATGACAGCGTCACCTGAGCCAGTCGATACCGAGGGAGATAACGTCGCACTGCTTGCATGCTCTGTGATCGATGCGTCTGCGTTCGAAGCCTCTATGATGGAAGTAACTCTCGTCTTGGATCCAGTAGCGATTGCCCCAGTCCGTGGTCGATATCGCAAGGGACCTCGCACGACACCTTCGATCACTATGGGCTGCCATTGTTGAGACGCATGCTTCGCTAGTGTGTCCGGATAGATAGCCGCTTGCTCATTTTCATAGAGAGCTGCACCGAGGCAAGCAAAAGCCAGAAAGGCCAATGAGCGTCGAACACTTAATGAGATTTTCAATAGCGACGAAATATAAAGTGCGGTACCGCTGATAGCTGCTAGTGAAAGCGTGATCCCGAGCGAATATCGGAATATCGACTGAAGTGTGATACCGATCGCTACGATCGATAGTACGATAAGCAGCGGCTGGGATAAGAGACGTAAATAATCCAGGCGCCAACCTTGGGTCGATTGCGACCCTGTGCTGCGCGCTGGATTATCGTGCTTTGGCATAAAGAGCCCCATCGTTCATTCCCACCACCCCAAATATTTTGGCGACATTGTAGGTAGCGGTGAGTCGAGATTCCATTAGGGAATAAGCACGAACGAGGCAGCATATACAAGGCATCTATTTGACAGCTAAATGCTCGAGTCGACAGAGATTCACTGCTCGCGACCTTGTAGGCCTTGGACTTGCCGCTGGTCCGAGGCAATAGTCCAACCACTAAACAAGTGGTCTTGCCCTTAGACTCCTCTGCGTCAACCTTGCGTCAAAAGCACCCTGACGCCGCTTGCCAACCATGCCATGTCGGGAGGTTGATTGGGCGGCTGTTAAGTGATGAATGGAATGGGTCAACACGAAGGTTTACCCCCGGCACAGGATATTTTTTTAAAATGCCAGACGCCATGAAACAGCGGCGGCACTAGTTCCTGGGAATATATTTGATTATTCGATTCGAAAAACCCCCTTGGTGAGTTTCCTTCGGGTAGAGGCTTGCTACGATTCTGTTAGCAATCACCTCACAAGCAACGGCCAAGCAGAATGCATAGATGAGCGTATTCGGATGAGCTCCAAAAAGAAAAAACAGAAACTGAGAGTCGAGTTCAAAAAGAAATATCAAGGACGCAATCGCCAGGGCGATGTGACTCGTGACTATTTAGATCGCGATCCAGAGACATTAGACGCAGCCAGTACGGAGCGGATCAGCGGCAAAGGACGATTGACGCGGCGACGTACGATCATGGTCTCCGGAGATGTCGACCTGAAGAATTCAGATAACGATCTCTCAACCCACCTGGATGTCGACGAACCTGGTGTGCTCCGAGGACGAGTACTCGAGGTGCACGGGTTACAGTCTTATGTCGAACGTGAAGATGGCCAAGTCATTCGTTGTGCAACCCGTCGGCTTCTAAAAACCATGAGTACAGATCAACGCCATGTGGTCGCAGCAGGCGATCGTGTCTGTTTCCGCATGGAGGGGAACGAAGGTGTGATTCTGCGCATCGATCCACGAACCTCGATTTTAAGTCGCTCTAGCAAAGGCCGGCAACACATTATCGTCGCCAACTGCGATCAACTACTAATCGTAACTAGCGCTGCTCAACCGGTATTAAAACCGAATCTAATCGATCGTTTTCTAGTCACAGCCGAACAGTATCATCTGGATCCAATCTTATGTATCAACAAAATTGATCTTGTCGATCCGGCAACGCTGCAACCTCTGGTGGGTGTCTACAGTCGACTCGGCTATCGGGTTGTACTTGCCAGCGCACAGTTGGGCTGGGGAATGACTCAGTTACGCGACATCATCCGGGGCAGACAGACCGTTGTCGCTGGCCAAAGTGGCGTCGGCAAGTCTTCGATTCTCAATGCCATCCAACCCGGCCTGGAACTGCGGGTTCAGCGGGTGTCGGAAGAAAATGAAAAAGGCAAACATACAACTACCACGGCTAAATTGATTCCTTTGTTGGAAGGTGGTTATATCGTCGATACCCCCGGTATCAGGCAGTTTCAACTGTGGGATATCGAAGCGAAAGAGATTGCTGGACTCTTTCGCGACATCCGTCCCTACGCCAACTATTGTCGTTTTCCAAATTGCTTACACCAACACGAAGTTGGCTGCGCCGTAAAAGATGCGGTAGCCGATGACCGTATCGATGCTCGCAGGTACGAAAGTTACTGCCATCTGATTGAGGCAGAGCCCGAAAAGCCCGATCTCGATTGAGAAAACGGTGCCGATTGTATCGATTGTAGGATTCAGGCTGAATATCTGCTTGATATTGAGGTAAGACCTCGCTGCTCGATCTTAGTTGTTTGGGCAACATTCTCTTAGTTGTGACCTACAGTTTCTCGGGTTTCTATCGATTTCGTCCCGAGAGATAACGGCCATGATCAAATTAACACGCCTAGATGGCAAGGCATTCGTGCTCAATGCAGACCTGATTCGCTACGTCGAAGAACGGCCTGATACGTTCATAACCTTGACAACCGGTGAGCGAATCTTGGTCTCCGAATCGATGGACCAGGTCGTTGATCTAGCAGTCCATTATCAACAAACCAAACACCTTGTCCCGAGTCATTGGGGGCGACCAGCCAACCTATCGGCTAGTCGGTAACCTACCCAAGGCTCCCCATTTAAGTTCACCTTTCCGCAATCACATTTCGGCTAACTAATCGACCATGGATATAGCAACGATCATTGGACTTCTACTTGCAACTTTTTGCATTTACTTCTCGATTTTCGTCGGTGGAGCTTCTCTATCAACGTTTTACGATTTGCCGTCAATTTTCTGCGTGATCGGTGGTGGTTTAGCGGCGATGATTATCTGCTTTCCCTTGAAAACGCTGCTGGCCTTCCCCAAAGTCTCGCTTAAAGTTTTGCTGAATAAACAAGAGAACCTGTTAGATGTCATCTCGTCCTTGGTCAGCCTATCGGAAACCGCGAGACGAGATGGGTTGTTGGCGTTGGAAACACGATTACCTGAAATCAAATATGCACTCATCCGAAGCGGTCTACAGATGGCTGTCGACGGTGCTGATGCGGGGACGATTGAATCGGTTCTTCGCAGCGAACTCGAAGCGACCTATCGACGACACAAAGATGGCAAGAACTTGCTCGATCAGTTAGGGAAATATGCACCTGCTTACGGGATGATCGGTACGTTGCTTGGGCTAGTTATGATGCTCAGTAACATGTCCGACCCATCTTCGATCGGTGCCGGTATGGCGGTGGCCTTGCTAACGACTCTCTATGGTGCTGTTATGTCGAACGTGTTCTGCCTTCCAGCCGCTGAGAAGCTTGCGTTTATCAGCAAACAAGAAATGGTGGCTCGGGAGCTAATGATTCGTGGAATTCTTGCGATTCAATCGGGCGAAAGTCCGCGTGCTTTGGAGCAGCGTTTGCTTACGTTCGTTCCACCCAAACAACGCCCAAAGAAATAGTCATTGAAACTTAGACCAACAGCCAAGTAACAATAGGTAGTTTGAACGATGGATGATGATAATAGCGGTGGTGGTATACCCGAATGGGTTCTCACCTTCGGTGACATGATGTCGCTATTGCTAACGTTCTTCATCATGCTCGTTTCCATGAGCGAAATGAAGAAGGATGAAGAATTCAAGGCACTAGCAGAGTCCATGCAAAGGCACTTTGGACAAAAGAGCCTGACCACTGGCAAGGCACCGAGGTCACGAACGAAAGGATCTTTCAAGGCAGGGGCTGCCGTTGAAGCTCCGATGGGCGATACCGACCGGGTACGAATTGTCCGACCAGGCAAACAAACCGCTGTTGGAACTGTGGTCTTTTTCCCCAATGGCGAATTGGAACTCGATGAGAAAGGCAAAGCGGATCTCGATGCACAGGCAAGCCAATTTATGGGTACGCCACAAAAGATCGAGATTCGAGGACATACATCGCACGAAATGGCTGCTCAGTCTGACTCAGCTTCCGATAGCTACGACTTGGCTTACGAACGCTGTAGGGCTGTTTTGAATTACCTAACCAGCAAGCATGCTATTTCACCCGATCGTATACGCATCGTATCAGCCGGATCGTATGAACCGATGTATCAAGGTTCAGCCGAGAAGGCTAAACAGAACCCGCGTGTCGAAGTTTACTTGCTCGAAGAAATGGCAGAAACGCTACGCGGAACGGAAGAAGAACGCCGGCAACGTCGTACAGATATTGAATCGACCAACACCACTACTCCAACCAATGCAACGAACTCACAGTCTGAGGAGTAACGATTATGGCCAAACCAGCTAATCCACCCGCCGCCGATCACAAAGCCGCTCCAGATAAGGCGGCTAAAAAATCAAGCTTGCTCCCCAAACTACTCATTATGGGTTTTGTGTGCGGTGTTATCGTCGCGGAAACAGCTCTGTTTTTCCTCGTCATCCCGTCGGCTGACGAAGTCGCCAAATTGGCTGAGGCGCGGCTGATTCAGAGTGTGCAAAACAATGATATCAAATTGGAAGAAGCTGAGAAAAAAGAAGACGACTCAAGCCAAGTGGAATTCAAACTCGGCGACTTCAGCATTGTTTGCAAACCAGGTGGGGAAGAACGCACTTACCGGGTCGAATTCAAGATTTTTGGAACGGTAAAGGCCAAAGATAAAACCAAACTCGAGAAACTCTACAAAGAAATGAATGGGCGATTCCGCCATCGCTTAATCATGGAAATTCGTACCGCAACTCATGAGGAGTTAAACGAGGACCAATTGGCATTGATTCAGCGACGTATTTTAGCCATAAGTAACGAAGTGTTTGGAGAACCGATCTTGGTAGATATCGGTTTCGAAAACTACGAAATCTACGAAGAATAGTCAAACCCAATCAAATTAGGCCTCGCTCGGGAGCGTGTGAGGCCTAGTGGTTACTGAACGTTCGATGGGCCGTCCCGCAAAATCGGCTTAGAGTTCAACCAGTAGCCAGAGCCTGACTTCGTTGATGATATCCATGGAAATCGCTGTGCAGGAGGCAAGTGCGATGTCCGATCCCAATCAGACCCAACCAAATTCAGAAGTTTCATCGACTGATGCTTCCGCCATGTCACCGACTCAGGCAGAAATGGCAGCTCGGACCGAAGCCGATGCTGCACAATTGCTAGAGCAGACCGAAGCTGCTCTCAAAGGTGTCGAAAACAGCATGCATGGCCCCGCGCCGACCGCTTTTGTTTTAGAGGAGTTGGTTGGTGAAGGAGGCCCTCCTGAAAAGATCTCTATGGATCTTTTGAACGACGTCGATCTTGACCTGAAGATCGAACTTGGGCGTGCCAACATGCATCTCGATGAAGTACTCAAGCTTCGCAAAGGTGCCGTAGTCACGCTAGAGAAACTCGCGGGCGACCCGGTCGATGTCTTTGTCAACGGCCGACTCGTGGCCAAGGGCGAAGTGTTGGTCCTAAATGATAACTTCTGTGTTCGAATCGCCCAGTTAGTTGGTTCCGATTCGCCACTCGAATAACTTTCTGGTATCCCAAGTCCAAATCCTAGAGGGGATATCTGATGAGACCCACTCATAGACATTGTCGCTTCGTAATTCTGCTTGCTATTTGCTTCGCGCTCACGAGCGTTGGCTTAGCGGCTGCGCAAGAACCAGTATTTCAGGGCTATAACTCAACCGAACGACCAGCGACTTTACAAGCGCCCAGGGAAGTACAACCACTGTCACCGACGACTGAAACAGCAACAAATCAGTCCCGGATTATTGATCCATTTGTGACCCAAGCTTCCGCCAACACGCGCGAACCGTTAGCGTTGCGGCCACGCAGCGAAGCAGGTGGAGCAGGGGAGGAAAGCGTCAGCAAACCTCCATCGAGTAAATTGGGTCCGATCATCACCATGTTCACCAGCCTGCTGGTGGTTGTTTCGCTGTTTCTTGGTTTGATGGTGCTGCTCAAAAAAGCTCGAGGCTCACAAGGAGCCGAACTGCCACGTGAAGTTTTTCAAGTCCTAGGTACAAGTCGACTCGCAGGTCGCCATCCACTCTTTTTGCTACGTCTGGGTCAGAAATTGATCCTGGTACATGCTGCCAGTGGTGAAGTACAAACCATCACAGAGATTAGCGATCTCAGTGAGGTTGATCGCATATGCGGCAGTTGCGAAGCGAATCATTCGCATAGTTTGACGCAATCTTTTAAACATGTTCTCAAACAGGTGACGGAAGGAACCGGAAGTCGCTCTAGCTACAGCGATAACGGTCGATTGCGCCGAACCAAAAAAGACGATGCAGCGGATGAGCTTTCTCCCGCACTAGCGATCCTCGCAAAGGAGCAATCCTGATGCGACCCTTATATCGGCAGTCACTTCGCGCACTCGTAATGATGACACTGGCGGCTTGCCTTCTGAGCTATCCTAGCCAACTAGCCGCTCAATCGACCGAGAATAATTTCCCTGGTTCAACAGCGGTACAAAACTCCGCTAATTTATCCAGCGGATCACGACAAATTGAAGGAGCCGACAGAGGCAACTCCACCACCAGCAACGAAAATGGCTCGAGCTTCCTAAGTGGCTTAGAAAATACTCTACCGAGTATGACTCCAGACAATCAGGAAGCGGTCAACTTTTTCACGCAAGGGCCGGACCACTGGACTAGTCCTAAGGGGCTGACGAGCAGCTTACAAATACTGGTCTTACTCACTGTGCTCAGTCTTGCCCCCTCGATCTTGTTGATGACTACCTGTTACGTGCGAATCATTGTCGTGATGGGCTTATTGCGTCAAGCTCTTGGAACTGGGCAACTTCCTCCTAGTCAAGTGATCACCGCAATTGCCTTGTTCATGACGGTATTCACGATGGCGCCGGTGTGGAATGAAGTCTATGAAAGCTCGATTCGCCCTTATAGCGAACCTGGTTCCCAGATGACTCTTGATGAAGCATGGGAGAAGGGCTCGGCTCCTATTCATCGATTCATGTCTCGGCAAATTGACATGGCTGGTAATCATGATGACGTTCATTTGTTCTACAGTTACTACAAGCCTGGTGAAGATGCCCCAGCAAGTTTCGAGGAAGTACCGCTACGAGTTCTGGTACCGGCCTACATGCTCAGCGAATTAAAAATCGCTTTTGCGATGGGATTTCAGATTTATCTCCCTTTTTTGATCCTCGATATTGTCGTTGCATCCGTGACGATATCGATGGGGATGATGATGCTTCCTCCCGCGATGATCTCTTTGCCTTTCAAACTTATGCTCTTTGTGCTGGTCGATGGTTGGCGTTTGGTTGTCTCGATGCTACTAGAAAGCTTTGGCACGTACGTCACGTGAAAGTTATTAGGATAAAGCTGGAATGGAAGCCCCTTTTGTCATTGATCTTGTGCGCGAGGCATGCTGGATGGCCTTACTGATCGGTTCGCCTTTGCTGCTGATCGGGATGCTCATCGGTTTGATTGTCTCGCTCTTACAAGCTCTCACTCAAATCCAGGACCAGACTTTAAATGCGGTTCCCAAAATCATCGCGATGGTCATTGCATTAATTGTATGCCTACCATGGCTTACCGATCGGATGATTGAATACTCACGTACGGCTATCGCAGAGATACCGGAATTAATCAATCGTTAACCCCTCAGTACCTGGAATCAATGAAGGCTTGACGAATACTCATGAACCTTGTTGAAGCATTTGCCTACAACTCGATCTGGGTATTCATTGTCGTACTGGCACGAGTTAGTCCTTTATTGATGATGATGCCGCCGTTGCGTGGGCCATCGATACCCATGCGAATACGTGCGATGATCGGTATCTCTATTGCTTCCATGATCACGCCGTTGGTGTACGACCAGGCAACCGCATTACCGACGAGTCTGCCGCTGGTTGTCGTAGGTGTCATCGGTGAACTGCTTCTTGGGCTTGTGATGGGGATGATCGTTTCCCTCATCATTGGCGGGATGCAAATGGGAGGACAGTTCATCTCGCAGTTAGGCAGTATGGAAATGGCGGATAGCAGCGACGCCTTGGAGGAGAGTCCGATTCCGGTGATTTCGCAAGTCTTTGGTTGGCTCGGTATCGCCCTGTTTCTGTTTCTCGGTGGCCATCGTTACATGCTCGATGGATTCATGCAGAGCTTCGCTCGCTACCCTGCCGGCTCAGTCGTTTTTCAAGATCACTGGCTAGATGTCACCATCGGTTTATTGATGGACTCCTTGATCATTGGAATTCGAGTGGGAGCTCCTGTGGCCATAGCCTTGCTACTTTCCAACCTTATCACGGCCTTACTAGCGCGTACGGTCCCTCAAATAAACATTTTAGCGATCGGCTTTAATATCAATGCGATGGTGATGCTAATCATGGTCTTCGTTTCGATCAGTGGTATCGGCTGGGTCTTTCAAACTGAACTAGAAAGCTGGCTGGAAATCACTCGCGAATTGTGGAACACGCCAACAGCCTCTACTTCGTCATCTATTCCATCATCTTAGGTAATTCATGGCTGAGGAAGCCGGTGATAAGAAACATGATGCAACGCAGTATCGGCGCGAGCAGGCGCGCGAGAAGGGACAAGTTGCGCGCAGCCAGGATCTAGGCTCAGCGGTCTTGCTCTTGGGCCTGGTGCTGATGTTCAACTTCTCCGGCCCAGAGATTGTGGCCTCGATGAAACGTATCATGGAGACTCAATTCACGGGCACCCATTACTGGCAATCAGATTCCACATCGGTGATCTATCATTTGCTAATTGTGGTTGTCGACATCTCTCTAGCACTCTTGCCACTGATGATTGTGGCAATGCTCCTATCGCTGGTCGTCAATTGGTTCCAAATAGGTTTTCTGTTTTTACCGGATAAGCTTGGATTCGATCTTGAACGAATCAATCCACTCAAAGGTATTGAACGCATTTTCTCGCTGGCCGGTGTCGCACGACTCTTATTTAGTGTCACGAAGATCGCGGTGATAGGTACTATCGTCATCGCTGGCTCTTCTGCCCAAATGCGCGAATTGATCAGCAGTGCCGAAATGCCGGTCATGAATGTAGCAGAGTTTTTATGGAACACTCTCTACAACACTAGTCTGCAAACTGGCGTGATTCTATTGGTTCTCGCCCTCGCCGATTTCGCTTTTCAAAAATGGAAGTACTCGCAAGACTTGCGAATGACAGATCAAGAGTTGCGGGACGAAGTAAAACTCACTCAAGGTGATCCCGCCTTGGTCGCTCGCCGCCGCGCAGTACAAAGGCAATTAGCACAACAAAGAGTTGGAGCAGCTGTGCCGAAGGCTGATGTCGTGGTGACCAACCCCACCGAACTGGCGATCGCGTTGCAATACGATCCTGACACGATGGCCGCTCCCATCGTGGTTGCCAAGGGAGCCGATGCGATGGCCAAGAAGATTCGCCAAATCGCCCTGGAACATGGCATTCCTATTTTGGAACGCAAACCTCTGGCTCAAGCACTTTTCAAAACCGTAGATATCGGTCGCCCGATTCCGGTCGAACAGTACACCGCGGTAGCCGAAGTCTTGAAGTACGTCTACCAGCTCAAAGGCAAGAAGATGCCCAACATTAAGCCTCCACAAGCCGCTTAATAATGGGAAATAACGCTGAAATGCGAGTCAATAAACACGATTTCTGCCGATAATCGAGCAACTCGGTGAGCGATTTATGAGAACTAGCTTTCCCAATAACCGTACTGCTTCATATAGGCTTCGCATACCTGCTTGACGCTCGCTTCCTGAGCAGCTGACAAGCTATGACGGTTGACTTGATAGTCACCATCTCGTTTCAGCCGAGCTTCGAATTTGGGACGCATCTCTTCAAAGCCGCTCCAACCCATCCGCGAATAAAGTTGCTCCAAGTGCGCTAACGGATCGGCAACCAAATCCTCGTAACGAATCTCGATCAACTTATCTGCGGGAATGCGTTGACGTTGTTCGAAATAACCATCGTACATGCGTCGAAAGCTGTCTAACACTAACTCTTCGTAGCGGCTTTCCTCGACCGCTAATTGCAATCCTTGGACCATATCCAACGATTGCCAAAGCCTCACGGTAGATGGGAATAGCTTCCTCGGGTCACGGCTGATGTGGATAAAGACGCTCTCAGGATACATTTCATGAAAACGTCCAATACGCCCAGTGTGCGTTGGACTTTTTAATACCAAAGGTTTGTTATGGCGAACGGTGAGAGCTCGCAAAAACCAATCCATCTTTGCTCCCCAGCGCTGCCATGCTTCATCCGAAACAGCCGAAGAGTTGAGATACTCTTGGTACACCGGGCCATGCTTAGGGAATGCCATGCGAAGATAAGGTGAATCGCAGCCCAGGTTCATCATGGCGAACTCATCTTCTTGAGGCAGTTGCCAGCCGGCCTTCATGTTATCCATGGGCCGTTTGTCTGGCATTAGGAAATTGCCAAACCGAATCATTCCCCATTCGGTCAACAAAAAGTGCCAAGGTGCAAAACATTGATAGGTACTTGGACTTGCCCAGCGCTCATCAAGCGCGAGAAGTTCATGCAACAAAGTTGTACCACTACGCCAGTGACCGATCACAAACAGAGGTGGCGCTGGAAGCTTGGCATCCTTGATTTTGGAACCGTATAAAAGCGTCTGCAGGCCATAGAGCAAGTCATTGACCGGTGTTATGAAGAACAACAAAAACACCATTGGCATGCGAGATATGGAAACGGCAAATCGATTGCGCGCAAGCAATCGAAGAAATACCCCAAGTCTCATACCATGCCAAAATCGGGGTGCCCAGGCGGGATAAGCATGAAACTTCGTCTTCCCCTGACCACTTTTATCTTTCGCCGCCATCGTTTGCCGCTGATCCTTAACAAACTAACAATATCACCTTCCTGACTATCGCAGATTGTAATCTGAAACGGAAGAAGCTGCCTCGTCTCTACCTGAAAAATAAAATGCGGAAAGCTATATTTTCTCTCCGCATCCCTAAGAAATTGCTCAAAGTCGGGCGAAACTGAAAAGTATCGATCAGAACGCGGCTCTCTTCACAAGAACTCCAACTGACGTACTTGCTAAGTTCGCTGGACGGTCAAGTTGACACGAATCTCTTTACCTTCCCGCTCCACAACAACTTCATACGGCTTACCATCGGCATGGTTTTGTAGAAGATACCAAATGATATCTGTCTCGCGCTGCCAAGCATTCTTGCCAGCGATACTAACGATCTTATCTCCTGCCTGTAAACCTGCCTTCAAAGCACGATCGTGTGGTGAGAATCGTCCAACATGAGTAATCTGCAACTTTTTAGATGACTCACCGGGAGGATTTTTCAGAACCATGCCTCCGAGCACGATTCGGCGTAATTCCCATGTGCTGACACGCCATGCAATGTCATCCTTAGCCCGCCAGCTGGGCTCAAGATCCCATTGAGTATCGATTTCTTTACCGCGTCGCAACAATGTCACAGGCACATTCCCACCACTCGCTGGTACAGAATCCAACACCCATTGAATGTCAGCGGTCGATATTACAGCTTGACCTTGCATCGCAATAATTTCATCACCTGGTAGAACACCCGCTTTGGCAACTACCGATCCAGGAATAATTCGTCTAACGCTCGTACGGGTTCGCGGATCCAGGATGACTCCCAAGATTTTAGGATTGGGATAGACAAACAAATTTTCTTCTTTCAGGACGCCCTCTTTATCCCAAGCAACATCCCGCAAAGCTTCTCCCACCTGATGACAGTGAATACAACTCTTGACTAGGTTGGGTCCCTCCTCCAAAGTCGATTTATATTTGCTGCTTAAAGCTGGTAATTTTTCAGGAAAATTTACTGCCAGCTTAGTAGGCTGTTTGCCTTCAATCTTGGGAGATATGGAAGAGCCTTGTTTGAACAAGTCCAACGCTCCTTGCATCGTGGCCGCAAATCCCTCGACAGATACATCGTTTTCCCATTCGGTCTGGTGAGAACGCGTTCCATATCGCCCCAAAACCTTACCATCTGGAGAAAAGATAACGGCGGCAAAAGATTGATCGGTGTCGATTCTGAAATAGTTCAAATCGAGACCATTGTTAGAAACAATACGAACGCAAACGAACTGCTCGCGCAAAGCTTGGATTTTGGGATCGGAACCGAACATCTCATCATCCAACTTTACGCACTCTTCGCAGGGCAAGCAGCGCATGACGGCAAGAATCGGTTTATCAGAACTTTTCGCGACCTCCAACGCTGCGGCAAAATCGTTGTAAATCCAAGTGGGATCGGAGGCAAATCGCTCGCGATCATTACGGACTTTCTGCTCTCGCGAAAGCTTTTCCTCTCCCCAGCTGTGTGCAGGTAATAGCATCAGCCCCAGCCAACCGTAGACCCAAAACTTCTTCATTCTTTGGCCCCTACTTCAAAACCACTGCTGAAACTCAACGAATCGCCGGGAGAACGGCTGCACAGTCCCCAGCGCAGATTCTTGAGAAACAGAGTCTCGAGAAAAAGAGTAGAAATGTTCCCTAATTATTCGATACAATAGACAATTCCTCGCCGTCAGGGTCAACCTAATGACCATGATTCAGCCCTTCCTACCCTTAACCCTCCCAATACTTAGTCCTCCCAATATCGCGTAGCGAGCTGAAACTATGATCTCCTTTCTCGGTCCACAGACGCAACTTTGCGATCGCCTGACGCGACGCCAATGGTTGCGTGTTGGAGGTCTCTCGGCCGCTGGACTCTCTTTACCGCAGTTATGGGCTGGTCAGGCTCGTGGCAATGTGGAAACGGTACCTGAGCATTTACGCAGTTCATTCGGTAAAGCCAAATCTTGCATCGTCCTGTTTCTATTGGGTGGACCACCCCAGCATGAAACTTGGGATCCTAAACCGCAAGCACCTGCGGAAGTGCGTGGCGAGTTCGGCTGGATCCCCAGTGCGACGACGGGCCTTACTGTCGGGGAACTGATGCCGCTAACGGCTAAGCAGACCGACAAAATCGCAGTGCTCCGCGCTATGGCCACGGATGACAATGCTCACTCCTCCAGCGGTTATTGGATGTTGACCGGTCAGCCACATGCGCCGAAAAACTTTGAGAATGCTTTACCTGGCGCCCCCAATGATTGGCCCTGCACAGCAGCCGTTGTTCGCCACCTGCGTGGTGATACAACGGGCTTACCTGGCGCTGTTCGCTTGCCGGAAGACATCTGGAACACCGGACGTATTCCCTGGCCTGGACAAGATGCTGGCTGGCTCGGCGATGCTGCAGATCCATGGCTACTGACTTGTGATCCCAACAAACCGGACTTTCGTGTTGGCGATATTTCCTTACAAGCCGATATCACCCAAGACCGATTTGTTGGGCGACGCGGCTTACTCGAACAGGTGAATCGCAAACTAAACCTGGCCCAATCCTCATCCAACATGCAACGCTGGGGACAACTGCAAGATAAAGCCATCGCCTTACTTCAGAGTGAACAATCGCGTAAGGCGTTTGCTATTGATACGGAAGAACCAGCAGTGCGTGATCGATACGGACGCAATCGTTTTGGTCAAAGCGTTTTACTCGCCAGGCGATTGGTGGAGTCTGGAGTCTCTTTGGTACAGGTGAATTGGACTCGTTGGGAGACAGACGATAATGTTGCCCCAGCCTGGGATACTCATGCAAAGAATTCTCAGCGACTCAAAGAAGCCTTAATGCCACCGATGGACCAAGCCTATTCTGCGTTACTGGAAGATCTCCAGCAACGCGGATTGCTCGACGAAACTTTGGTCATTTGGATGGGAGAGTTTGGACGTTCTCCCAAGATCAATGGCCAGGGTGGGCGCGATCATTGGGGGCATGTGTTCTCTGTCGCCTTGGCTGGCGGTGGCTGTCGCGGCGGCACGGTGTATGGCCAATCCGATTCTCAGGGTGCTTTTCCACTGGAAGGTCGCGTCGAACCCCAAGACCTCACAGCCACCCTATATCACTGCCTCGGCTATAGGCCAGAAACAGAAATCACCGACCGCCTAGCTCGTCCATTTGCGATCAGTAAAGGCAAACCTATCGAACAAATATTGATATAAATCAATTCGAGACAAAATAAAAACCCAACCATTCACGATTTGTCACGACTCCTTTGTTACGAGATTGCTGAACAATGCTCTTTAAACCACACAGTCGTCGTACATTCTTGACTGCTTCCAGCAGCTCACTGCTGGGCTTATCTTTTGCAAGTCCAGCAGGGACTCAGCCGTTGGCTCAAGCCTCTGATCCCGCGCGAGATTCAGATTCCAAGCCAAAAGCCAAATCAACGATCCTTTTCTTTTTGTGCGGTGGTGCATCACATATCGATACCTGGGACATGAAGCCTGAGGCACCCACCGAGTATCGTGGCCCATTCCAACCGATCGCGACCAGTGCTCCCGATATCCAACTCTGCGAACATTTACCCCTCACAGCTCAACAAGCCAAGCACGTGGCCATTGTCCGCTCTGTAGGTGGCTCGGTGAGCACCAATGATCATCATGCTGGTTATTACTATCAGCTTACTGGCCATGTCCCTGACCCTACGTTCTTGTCATTGGGGAATGACAGAACCCCTTATGGAGACGATTGGCCCTTTATCGGAGCAGTCGTCGGCTCGCGCTGCACGCCGCATCCGCAACTCCCCAATGCCATTACCTTGCCACACAAACCGAGCAAGTTACCTTACACGCGTCCTGGGCAATTTGCTGCGCGACTCGGCGTCGAGCACGATCCGTTCTACATCCAAGGCAACATCGACCAACCACTAAGCTTTCAAGCACCCGCCTTGGTTCTAGAAGGAGACGTCACCACCCAGCGAATGCTCGATCGGTCATCGCTGCTAAATCAAATAGATTCATCTCGCCGAAAGTTTGAGAAGTACGCTGACCCCAAAACTTGGCGGCTACACCAAAAACGTGGTATGGATCTACTGCTCTCTTCGCAGGCAGTCGCTGCTTTTGATGTTGCCGGCGAGCCTGAGGCTATTCGTCAGCGCTATGGCCAAACCATCAACGGCATGAGCCTACTATTGGCACGTAGATTGGTCGAAGCGGGCGTTCCATTTATCACCGTCTTTTGGCGTGAGAATGAAAAAATAGCTGATCAATGCAAGAGTGCAGGTGGATGGGATACCCATGGGAATAATTTTAATTGCCTAAAAAACTATTTGCTGCCCGAGTTTGATCGCGGCTACTCTGCGCTGCTCGAAGATCTCGCGCAGCGAGGCTTGCTTGAACAAACATTAGTGATGGTTACCAGCGAAATGGGGAGGCAGCCTAAAATCGGCGATCCAAGATCAGGTGGAGCAGGGGGGGCGGGCCGTGATCACTGGACCCATTCCATGAGTGTACTATTGGCCGGTGGCGGTATACGTGGTGGCCAAGTCTATGGTGCCACCGATCGCTTAGCAGCGTATCCAGCCATTGATCCCGTAACCCCTGCAGATATCGCCAAGACTGTGTATCATGCTATGGGTGTCACTGATCTGCATGCACAGGATGCACAAGGTCGCCCTTATCATTTGCTGGAGGAAGGACGTCCACTCTTACAGCTTTTCTAGCCTAACTCTTTCACCAAACCACCCTTGATCTCTGTATGAGCCAATCCTCCGTACCTTATCGTCATACACAGAATGGGCCTTGGTATCTGCTGCTCTTGGCGATCGCCATTTTGCAACTGACTCTGAGTTATATATTGCGAAATGAGGGCCCGCTGAATTGGATCTTTCTGGCTTTCTCGATACTGATGCTGCTGTTAACATTTGCCTTTCGCAGCTTAACCATCGCTCACGACCGCGATGGATTATTTGTATTCTTTGGTCCCTTACCATTATTTAAACAACGCATTCCCTATCACAAAATCGAGGCGGCTCGAGTCGCCCAAACAACATTCTTAGATGGCTGGGGAATACACTTCTCCGTTCGCGGTGGCTGGGTCTGGAATATCTGGGGTTTCCACTGCGTGCATCTTCGCTACCAAGGAAAGCAGTTATGGCTCGGCACTGACGAACCTGAGAAACTGCTAGCTTGGATCGATGGCCAAAGCGCCCAACCGCACACCGATACCACGGCAGAAAAAAGTGTCGAGTCGCCCGATGTGACCGAAGAAAAGAAATGACCCATATTTGGGCAGTTCAGCAAACTCGCATCACGAGAGAATGGGCAGTAACGGACTTTTATTGCGAGCTGATTGCGGAGCCCTTAAATCACGGCTTGGCGACCCACCGCTTCAATACTGCTCCATCATCTTTACTCCACAAGATCAACTCACCATCGTGAGCAGATCCCACAATACGATTCGAGGGAAGATGCACATCGGCGGCTAAAGTCCAATCAGCATGCCCCGCTAATTGACGTATTTCTGCCCCCTTCTCAAGGTCATAAAGACGAATCAGTTTATTGGCCCCAGCGACCCAACCGATGGTGCCCGCGCCACTGCTTCGCAATGCTTCTCCGCCTAAAGCAAACTCACCTACCTTCTGGCCATTCTCGGTTTTCCAACGATGGACCTTCTGATCGGCACCGACCGAATAGACTTCGGCTCCCGATGGATTGAATGAGACGCCTCGAACCGGGCTGCCGTGACCTGAATAGGTAAGTAATAACTCACCCTTCTCCATATCGAATAGCTTGCTGGTTTTATCGCGACTGGCGGACGCCAAGCGTTTGCCATCGGGACTCCAAGCAATGGAATAAATCCAATCGGAATGGCTGGAAAACGTTTGCACAGGTTTGTCTTCGCTGGATGCTACATCGTAGATGCGGATCATTGCATCAGCGCCAGCGACAGCTAATTTGGTCCCATCCGGCGAAAAAGCCACATCCAAAACCACATCACTCATTCGCGGCAAAACTCGTGTGATACTGCCAGCTGCATAATCGACGAATCGTACTTCTCCGACACGCCCGGGACTTCCCCCAGCCACCACTAATTGCTTGCCATCGGGATGCCATCTCAAGGCATGTATCCGCTGTGGTAGATTGGAAATCCGCCGCTGCAGGGCTCCATCGGCTGGATTCCAAATTGTTACTTCATGGTATCCACCTGCCACAATCGCATCACCCGCGGAACTCCAAACCACAGCCGTTACTGGAACAGGTAGAGAATAATGCTCAGGTGACGGCGCATATTGCACCGGTGGAATGAGCGAAGCGATGTTCTCATCTTGACTGGTACCATCATACGCGGCCCCTTCGTTAACCCAGCGTTTGAGCAATTCAATCTGGTCATCGGGCAAACGATCTCCACCCTCAGGCATCCTCTCGGAAACATCTTCTGTTATCAACCGACGCACTAACTCGCTTTGATCGATTTGCTTGGCGACGACCGGCTGAACCCCTGAATCTCCAGGCTGTACAAGTTTGCTAAATGTATCTACACGGTAACCACCTTCCGCCTTTTTAGGTCCATGGCAGGCAATGCACTGATTTTGCAAAATCGATGCAACATTCGCTTTAAAGCTAACTCCGGCAGGAGCAGGTTCAGCAGACGGTGGAGGTGCATCGGCTGGCGGTTGATCCTGCCACGCCATCGTAGTTCCGCAAGTTGATATCGCGAGCAGAAGAAAAACCAATGAATATGAATACCGCATGGGTCGTTACCGTAAATCTACAAATGACTATTTCAATTCAACTGGATGCACATCAATGTTGGAAAATAAACTCATCGGTATTGACCAACGCCCAACAAATATCTTCTAAAGCCGCCGCCGGATCTTTATCACTAGCATGCTTCAGCGCTGCTTGCAGTTCTTCAGAAGTTGGTGGCCGACAAACTGCAGCTAAGTAGAGTTCGCGCACCACTTGATCGATCGGTTTGCCAGCAGCCAAGGCTTGGCGGAACCGATTCTGAGGACTCTTCAGTTTGGTATGCAGGAAGGAGCCATTAAAGAACTCGATAGCCATCCCCAGGTTCGTATCTTTGGAGCGTTCACAAGCACATACCGTTTCACGCTCAGGTTGACCAAACACCCTTAAAAAGTCGACTTTTACCAAATCAGGCGCCGGAAGTTGTGTCGCCTTGCGATCGCTGGGCAATGTTCCGAAGGTGTCCACCACTCCTAATGTAACACCAACAGCATCCATCAATTGCTCAGCAGACAACAAGCGTGGGATCTGATGAGAAAAGTAAAGTTCATCATCCACATTGCCAGGCAATGGCTCGAAACTAGCCTGATACGTTCGCGAATTTAGGATCGTGCGCAAAACATGCTTCCGATCGTAACCAGACTTCACAAAGTCCTGCGCTAATGCGTCTAGGAGCTCGGGATTAGAGGGTGGATTGGAATCGCGGAAATCATCAATCGGGTCAACGATACCTCGCGAGAATAACTGTGCCCAGATACGGTTCACTTCCATCTTTGCGAAGTAGGGATTGTCGGGCTGTACTAGCCAATCCGCAAAGGAACGACGTCGATCGTTTTGATCAACATTAGCCAGTGTACCTGCGACAGGAACCCAAGGTTGCATCACTTTACCGGTTCTCGGTTGTGTCACTTCACCCTGCGTGCGAGTCCATACTAAGGTCTCGCTAGGACGAGCAGTCGCGGTGCGTTGAACTCGTTCGAAGAACGCTCCCATGCCGTAATAATTATCTTGAGTCCAACGTTCGAAAGGATGATTGTGGCATTTAGCGCACTGCAATCGAGAACCGAGGAACACCTGAGAAATGGTCTCAACACAATCATTCATATCCACCGAAGCCTTATAAAAGTTGGCTGCGGGATTGACTAAGGTGCTGCCTTTCGCTGTCAATAATTCTCGGACGAATTGGTCATAAGGCATGTTCTTTCGCAATGCATCTTCGACCCAGCGATGATACTTGAACAAACCGTCGGGACCGATTTTCTTGCTGGTCATTCGCAAGAGGTCACCCCATTTCACCGCCCAAAAGCGAGCGTACTCGGGACGATCCAACAATCGATCGATCAATTGACTACGCTTAGCAGGATTGCTGTCCGCCAAGAACTGCTCGGTCTCTTCGAGCGTAGGTAGAACACCTAACACATCTAAGTAGACACGCCTTAGAAACTCACTATCGGAACAGGTTGGAGAAGGTGGATACTGCAAAAGCTTCAGCTTTGCATATACCTTTTCATCCACATAATTATTAACGCCCGGATCACTCCAAGCAAAATTGGCAATGTCGTCTACGAACGTCAGCGTCAGTGACTCGACATGCTCCAGGAAACGCACCAGCACTGCTGACTCGCCTCTCTTGGCCTTGCGAACCAATCCGTGCGCATCGACCGTACAGACCGAGGTGTCAGAAACAGAGTACGATGCTAAGTCCGTAACATCCTGAGTCGTACCATCGGTAAAGTGAGCTACCACGGAAACCTGCTGCGAGTCATTGGGAGCTCGCAAAACGCGTTTACCACTGGGATAGATTTCCAAGCGACTTACGCGGGGAGCATCAGGCGGATCTAACTTCGCCCCCTCAGAGATCCATTGCCTTAGTACTTTATAAGCCGCATCCTCTTTGCGAATCTGTACACCTCCTCCATGA
>JAUMAI010000349.1:0-3875 GCA_032116775.1 Pirellula sp.
GAAGTCGGAGAATTTGGACTCCAGCAATGGCGTTTCGAGGACTTCGGATCGGGGTGTAGCGCAGCCTGGCTAGCGCATCTGGTTTGGGACCAGAGGGTCGTAGGTTCGAATCCTATCACCCCGACTTTTTTTAAATTACGCTGAAATAAGTAGTTACGTTACCTGCCGACGTTCGGCAGTGCAGCCTGAAAATTCGACGAAATCCGGTAGTCTACCGGATTCGGTGAAATTGGAGGTTGCACGCCATGCCGAAACCATCTACTTCCCGCGTTCCTTCTTACCGTCGCCACAAGTCCACCGGGCAAGCTGTGGTGACCATCAATGGCCGAGACATCTACCTCGGAAAATGGAACTCCACGGCTAGCAAGGTCGAATACGACCGTCTGATTGCCGAATTCCTTGCCAATGGCCGCCGGTTGCAAAGCGATGCCGACGCGACCGTAGTTGAAGTCCTCAATGCATATCGGAAGTTCGCTGAAAACTATTACCGCAAAGACGGTCGTGTCACGAGCGAATACGGTTGCATCGTAGAAGCTCTGAAGATCGTCCGAGAACTGTACGGCCGCAAGATCGCCAACGACTTCGGTCCCCTGGCGCTCAAAGCCGTTCGTCAACGGATGGTCGATAAAGGTTGGAGTCGCGGCCACATCAACAAGTCGATTGGCAGGGTACGCCGGTGCTTCAAATGGGCGGTTGAAAACGAATTGGTTCGGCGGGATATGTACCACGGGCTAATGGCAGTCTCAGGCTTGCGCAAAGGCCGCTCCGAGGCTCGTGAACCAGATCCTGTGATGCCCGTGGACGATGTGACCGTTCAGGCCACGCTGCCGCACCTGACGTGCGTAGTGGCAGATATGGTTCGATTTCAACGAATCACAGGTTGTCGTCCGCAAGACGTTTGCAATCTGCGCCCCTGCGATGTGGACATGTCAGGTGAAGTCTGGTTGTATCGTCCAGCAACTCACAAGACGGAACATCATGGACGAGAACGTGTCATCCCGATCGGACCAAAAGGGCAGGATATTTTGCGATCGTATCTGTTGCGAGAAAAGGAAACCCATTGCTTCAGCCCAGTGGATTCGGAGAAGAAACGCCGCGAGGAGCTTCATGCGAGTCGATCGACTCCTCTTTCATGCGGCAACCGACCTGGAACGAATCGCGAGCGAAAACCGAAACGATCTGCCGGGGAGCAGTACACAGCCCACAGTTACCGCCGTGCCATCCACCGGGCTTGTGATGTTGCCTTTCCTGCACCCGAGCCGCTTTGCCGTCGGGACGACGAAAGCCTAGGTCAATCGCTCAATCGATTGACGGTTATGCAAAAAGCCGACTTGGAGAAGTGGCAATCAGAACATCGTTGGTCTCCGAACCGACTTCGTCACTCTGCCGGAACCGAGATTCGCAAACGGTTCGGGTTGGAAGGCGCCCAAGTCGTATTGGGGCACGCATCGGCCGACGTCACGCAAGTCTATGCGGAACGGGATCTGCAAAAGGCCGTTGAGATAATGCGTGAAGTCGGGTGACAAAGAATTGACTTTTGCTCATACCGCTAACGGTCTAGAATGACCGTTAGCAATTTGGAACACGAACGCAAAGGAGTAGTCATGGACGTATCGGGTAAGATCGATCGAGTTGAGGGAGCGGCGCAATCCCAGGTTGTTTCAGCAGCCAAAGCCACTCAAACGCGCGAGGTTGATCCACTGAGCGTTACAAAGCGATTACAACGTGATGGCCGCTGGGCGGAGGTCGAGCCGATCCGGAATCGTCTGATCAAAGAATGCCGGCAACAGGGCATGAGTAAGCCAGATGCTCAAGCGTGGACCTATTCCGAGCTCGATCGCCTCTACCCACCCTTGGAAGTCGAGTGGACGGCTGGCTCTGACTACCACTTAGGGTCCGCTGTAGGTGGAAACGTTACCGGCTTGAGCGACATCCCGGCGTCCTGGGGCGAGCTACCTGCCAATGCATCCCTTCAGGCTGAGGTTAGCTGGGTGCAAGCGAACCGACTGTGGGTTGTTGAGGAGAAGCCCAACGGAGCAACAGTTGTTCACCTCCATCTTGCGAGAATGCCAGCACCATCTTGGTCCGCGCTAGGCTGGCTTGAAACCAGCATTCGGGCTTACGCTAAGTTCGTCGACGTGGCCGCGAAGGCTACTTCCGTGCAGGATAGCGAGCAGGCTGAGATCCGCCGTGAGATCCAGTCGATCGCGGAAGTCAGGCGTATTTTGGCAGAGATGTTGGAGGGTTAAAGCGGATTTCGCTTGTGTTTTTGTTGGTCGTCGGCGGTTTTGCGTGTCACAGAATTGGCGAGTGTCACGACCGCTTTGCTTCTAATGAAAAAGGGGTGTTATTCATTAGGAGCGTTGGCGGGCCCGACACCATTGTGCGTGGACTGGCAGCCTGCGAGCGTGCTTGGTGGCACGCGGTTTTGGTGGCGTCGAGAGCGTGGTTTTGAGGGTCGAACGACGAGCCAGCCGGGATTCGATCCAGACCGGGGGCGGGGTCACCCGTACCTCCTTACGATGTCACCTCCAAAATCGAAACGTTTTTTCAATTGCGTTGCCGGGTCCATTCTTATGACATGGTGTGAGTGGCTGAGTGGTAACGTTACCAGTGGCATCTGGTATAACGACGTCTAGGATGCCAATGAGCTCGATCGACCAAACGTCGAGCATAACATCAGTTGAAGCATTTGAATCGAGCCATCCAAAAACCGGGGATAATACTTTATCGCCCAGTTGCTCCAAACCGGGATAATAGCCTCGCATACCGGGATAACAGAATTGACTCATCAGGGATAACAGACCAAAATTCAGGGATAACGCCCCCGAACCGGGGATAATTACAAGTCCGGTACTGGAAAACTCACGTAGGAAATCACAATGTCGGACAGCGAACTGGAAAAATACGGACTAAGCCAAGCGAACACGGTTGCACTCCTGAATGAAGTGGAATTGCTTTTAGCGAGAACTGGCGTTCCAGGAGACAAGTGTCTTTCAACTTTTGCGTCAATGTACGCGTTCGACCTGCGACGGGACCCCAAGGTTGCATACTCGATGGAAAGCACTATTGAGATTCTGGGGATTGCCGTAACGCCAGGGCAAGCGAACGAAGCCCAAGCTGGTTTCGACCGTCTTAGCCGAATGAACGTACACGCAATGTGGAGAGCACCGGAAAAAGCGAGTGAATGGGGACGGCAATTTGTCGCAAGATTCATAGGCGAGATTCGTAAAGCCTTGTGCGGTGAGAATTCAGAGTTTGCGAAACAACAGAAGGAACATGGGGCAACTCCGAAGGCCGCGGCCGTTGCACTCGCAACAACTGTTATGAGCCAGACCGGAATTGATTCACCAACTGCTCTCGGAGCAGCAACATTTCTGCTTCTTGTGTTGGCGCATGCGACAAAGAAGTCGTTGTGCACAATGACAGATGCTGAAGTCCTAAAGGCAATTGACGACAAGATTGCCGGGCAGCTAGACGAACCGCCGACTAGTAGAGAAACCATCTAGTATCAAAGCTCCACCATCGATACCAAAGACCAGTTTGCCCAGCAGGGATTGCGCGGCACTTAGGATTAGGCTTATGGCCGGTGACAGGGTAGCTGCTCCTCTGCCTTGGAAAAGAAATTTGCGTACCAACTATGAAGCAGCCATTAGATCAATTAAAAGACGCTCGGATATTCGGCGACTGGTGCGATAAACACGTCAATATTCATGACGCCGAAGGGAACATCGAACCAAAGGGGATTGCAAGCAAGATCGACTTTCTCGAACGAGCCATCGAGCTATGGCGATTCCATCACGGCCATGATGAAAACGAAGTGCCATTTGAGGCATTCTTGCAATCGCAACTCCTTTTCGACGACGAGCACGCTC
>JAUMAI010000349.1:3885-5506 GCA_032116775.1 Pirellula sp.
CCCGAATAAATTGAAAAATTTGGACGCCGGTACTCCAGCCGCACGTCTCCAGCCTCGATTGCTAATGTTCTTATTGCTCTACCATCGCAATAAGTACGAAGTTTACGAGATCATCGAGAAGTTCATCGAGAAAATTCGACCGAAATTGACCATCCTCGATTTCAAGAAGACAAAGACCGGGGCAACTCGATGTTTCACCAATACCCGGTTTGCTGCTCACACGCTTCGCAACTTTGGTTTTTTGAGATTCACCCAAAGAGAAGCCTTCAAGACATGGGTGCTTTCTCTGCCAGGTTTTCTTGTCGCCTCCCGCGTGATTGAGGACAGTAAGAAGTGGAGCATTGACAGCAACGAGCAACTGCGTCGAAGTGTTGTCCATCCGGAAATCTTGAGAGCGAATAAGGCACTTGCAACTTATGACCAATACGTCGATCAACTGAAATTGATCTGCAAGCCGAATGTTGAAGTCTTCGCCACTTTCGATGAAGTACTCCGCCACTCGCACTCCCTGCTAGATGAGTATTGGAGAATCCTTCGCAAAGACGGAATAAACAAAGCCGACAGGAAAGCAGAAACTGATAGGCAACTCAAGAGGCTGGATGCATTACCGAACATGGAAGAGTTTTACACAGAATTCTCAAGATGCATCAACGTTGAGCAACTACTGAAGGATATCGACGGATAGTTTGATATGGCAAAATCACCAGAGGAACTCGCGCATTTCGAATGGCTAGGCTACGTCCAACCTGTTGGTTTGGTGGTGTCTGTACCTGCGATGCAAGAATCGCAGTGCTACATCAACAAGAACATTACCGGTAAGCATACGCCGCGTATCCAAAATACAGATTAAGGCTGTCCATGAAGTTCAACGAAGACTCCAGGGTAAAAATCCCAGCCATCTTTCACCTAGTGCGATTGGGCTACAAGTACCTTTCGTTGAAGGAACTCGCATGGGACGAAACATGCAACATCGTTCCATTGATTTTTCGCGACAGCATATCGGCCATCAACCCACACGCGACCGTATCTGAGATCGCGAATATTTTAAGCCAACTGAGCTTGATGCTTGACAACGAGGACTTGGGTAAAGAGTTCTATGAACGGCTGACGCAAACGTCGGGCATCAAGATTATCGACTTCGAGAACTTCGATCGCCGAATTCGATTCGTCTCCATTTGAGTCTGGGAGTGTGCGAGCGATGGGGGAATTACAAATCCTACGATGAGAAATCGGATTGGGGTTAAGCGATTCACGTTAGATTCCCTTTCAATATGGTTCTGTTGACGAACATATAGCGATCACCCAGCCGCCGGAGTAGTCGTACCTTCGGGTAGAGCGACCATCGGCGGCTTGGGTGCATCGCGTTGTTCGGCACGTTTTTCGGACAGTCGAAGGTCTTTGCGCTCTTGGTCGGTCAGTAGACGATCCGCCAATTCGAAAAATGTTTGTGAGTGTAAAAACCAGTCGTTGTCAGCCTCAAGTGTAATTTCACGAATGCCTGGCAAGTAAAGCTTGACAAACCACCACTTGTACACGGACCCAAATAATTTCCTTGCCTCCTCCCAATCGACATTCGAATGTAGCATTGTGTCCCAGAAGTACTTCAGTTCTTGATGGTAAT
>JAUMAI010000349.1:5516-6949 GCA_032116775.1 Pirellula sp.
CCTCCTGTCGCCAGAATCTGATTTGTCCCCTTGGCGACAAGAACACGTGCGCGTACCAATTCGTGATCGAATTGCATTCGTAGTAAATGAAGGTTTGTACGTCGTTGTGCGGCTTGGCTCCAATTGTTAGTAAACTTGATGTACAGAAAGCCGGAAACCGCTCCTACAAGAGCGCAGAGTATGGTGACAACCGCATTGTCATGAAGGAAATTCCAGATCATGAATAGTCTATTTATCCTGCCGAACTAGTAATTCTTGGGCGCACGCGCCGGTAAAACTCAGCTCTAGTCTACCTCATTTAGTTGGTCAAATGGGCTGTGAGGTCCGTTAATTTGCGACTCACCGTTATTTACTGCTGAAGTTGGACAAACCGACGTGAGTTTAGATCAATGCCTCCGGCACCAACGAACCCCAAGTTGTTCAGCGGTCAATCTGACAACAATCGCCACTTCACAAACGCACACAGGAGGGCGTGACCGGGGCAGCCAACCGCGACAGACTCTTCGGACGGTTCGTCCTGTGCCATGAGCGGCGACCACAATCGAGCCTAGTAATCAGGGGCAACGAGGAGTTGACATTTTCCTAAAAAAGATAGGCGGTTGGTTAACCAACCGCCTATCGAGATTGCTACACTACTCGGAAGCCAGGGAGACATGGCCAGTGTCGAAGGTGCTCTTCAATTAGAACATCCCGGATGCCTGTCCAGCCCCATCCGGGTCTTGCTCGCCAATACTGGCGGACGTAGACCAAGTCAGACCTAGCGAATAGGAACCGTTTTTGGGCAACGGAAAGCCCTTTTGCAACATGAGGAACTCTCACGTTACACTCCTTTCATGGCTCGTGCTTGACTTAAACGGTGCCAGGAGGTAGAGTTCGGTTGTAGGGTCGATTCTACACCTTGTCCACACACGGGCCTTGTTGCTCCTGGACACCGACGAGCCGCGTACGTGCGATAACACGTTGCGGCTTGTTTCGTTATTGGTTTTTGATTTGTACTTCTAAGTTATCCCTCCCCAATTAAACAGCAACTTATCACGTTCTTGCCCAACATTCTTTGGGAGCTTCAGTTCGCGATTTCCAATTGCTCTCATGAGCATGACTTCCAAGTCACAGTTTGCTTCTTTTAGACGTTGGCGAACGCCATCCTGAGGTACTTCAAACACTATCGCCAACTCACAAACAACGTTCTCGAACAAATCGTCAAACCCATTACTTGCGACTGCACATGGATAGACAACTCGAAGTTCTTTAAGTAACAAATCGCTTGGCATTAGGACGATTCGTCCGAGCATCTCCCTGTTAAACTCACGCGCAAGCCAGTCACTATGACTCTTTTCCACATGAAGTTCAATCGAATGGGTGTGACCGGCGTTCCGCCGGTTTGTTTAGCGAGCAAAAGTATTTAGGGTAAACAAAAAGCGGCCAACCTGCCA
>JAUMAI010000350.1:0-4436 GCA_032116775.1 Pirellula sp.
TTCCAGTCCAAACAACTTCCAGTCATCAGCCGCCAAGATTTGGTTGTCGCCGAGACCGAGGAAGTGAAGGTCGTACGCTAAAGTGATCAGAGTCTTTGTGGTAACGACAAACGGCTGCATCAGCCGAACAGACTTCGGCCCCGTTTCCAATAACCCAAAATCGGCACAGCATCTCGTGATGTCCGAAGCGACGCGACGCGAGCGTGTTTCTGGCCAGGCGGTATTTGTGAGTCCGTCGCTCACAGCCCGAAGAACAAATTCCAGGGCGTCTTCGTTTCCAAGAGACGTTTTGCCAGACGAATACAGATTCCAGTAAACCTCGCGAACGAAGTCCCCAAGTATTGGATTTGCGCGGCAGGTGTAGACGTAAAGGATTTGCTCAAAATCTCGAATGGCAACGCGATCGACCAACTGTTGCAGGATTCGAGCCGGTTGGTTGTCGTTTACGAGATATCGTGGCGCAAAAACATACTTGACAATGTTTCTGACTCGCTGAGCTGAAATCTGCGCAAACTCTCCTGACGAAACCGCCAATTTGGCCAGCTCCTGCCAAGGCATTGGCGATTTCCAAAGTCGCAACAAAGTGCGAGTTTCGGAGAACATGCTTGTGCCATGCTGCAAGAATGTGTTGTATTGTGCTTCGGCTACCTTCATTGGTCATCCACGATGTAGGGAAACACTTGCATCTGATTTTGGATTGCGAACGCGTAGTGGCTTGCCATGGATGACCACAGGGATTGCTTGCCAAGCTCCGCTAGAGCCCCTTCTCGAACAGGACCAGGCTTCGTGTTTTTGACTCCGAATGATGCTAAAAAGTTGAACGCTGCCTTTTCGTTGGCAATCAGTTGACGAGTCTCTGCAACCAGGTTCTCCTGGCAAAGGTTTTCGTGGATCCCTCGTTCCATCTCTTCCGGCAGGCGAAACAAGTGAAACACCTTGCCGACGCCAATCCTTTCGTCGTGAACACGAAGTGCAGCCGAGCTCGCACCTCGGCATTGTGCCAACAGCTCTGATCGTGGAAACAAAGGGCCAAGAAACGCCGAACTTCCACGGGAATAGAACGAGCTGGCCCACCAACCTTGTTGTTCCTTCTCACCCAGATAGCTCACAGCGACGCGTATTTTGGCTACGGTGGTTAACTCTGAAACCTTCATGCTTTCTCCGATCTAACGAGATTTAGGGTGGTCCGAAGCCTTGCCCGACAGAACCCAAGCATCGATTTCCGAACGACGGAATTTCCAAAGCGTTCCCACCTTGTGTGCAGGCATCTCCTTCCTTTCGATCCACTTGTAAATTGTGTCTCGTTTGATGCCGAGATGGACCGCAATCTCTTCGACTGACAGCCACCGTTCGTCAACGAACGTGTTCATTTTCTCGCTCCGTTTTTGTTCGGTTGTCCGACCAGTACCGATCCGTTCCAGGGAATCATAGCAAATGCGGTACTTCAGGGGGAGTTCCACGCAAAAAATCCGGTCGCAGGGAACGTATCTACGATGTGTGGGGATGGACAATAATCGCGATAAGCAAATAGCTGCCCAACGCTTTCCGCTGATCCACTAGCGCGTCATCCCCCGAGACTCAGTCATCCCGTTCCGCCGGTTGCGTCGACCAAGCCGCCATCGGAGGTATCTTGGTTGCGAAGGGGGCGTTGACAAATTTAGAAGCCCAGGGATTGATCCTGTGCCGGGATAGACATGGTCGGACCGTCGCAGAAGTACCATGCTTCGCGGTTGTACATTCGTGCCATCTTCATCGTGTCGATTGACAATGCCTTCTGGCGCGTCATTACGAGCAACAGTGGCTCCAACCCTGACTCTTCCGCATCAACCAAGAAGTTAGAAACCAGTCCTGGGCGATCGTGTACAGTCCCATTCCAACGTGACATGGTGCGGGCGTGATGCACCATGCAGCTGGAATCGAGAACGAAAACGGCATCGACGGGTTCATCCGATTGCTCTTTGCGAAAGTTGGACAATGCCTCTATTGACGTGAAAATCATTTTTCCAAGAGACCACGAAGATGGCACTTTCTTCACAAAGGGGACCAGCCCTTCATTTGCCATTTGATCGTAGATAAATCCGCCTGAGAGCTTTGACGAATAACACGCAATTAGGCGATTCCCGCTCCATCGCTGTCCTAGTTGCAACACTCGCCCTAGCATTGTCTCCAGTCCCAAAAATCCTTCAAGGAAAAGCCCGATCCGCTGTTCTCTCAACTCTAGTCTTTGAGCTTGGTCCAAAACAAGTCGCTTGATAAACCGATCTCCATTTCTAGAAATCTGATCAATTGAAAACATACGGGCCCTAGGTGCGCTGGGAAATTGGACTGGTTTAATCGATAACAAACTCATGGCAGCATTTTCTTCCGCTTAGGATGCGTTAACTGAAGTTTCGCTCTGGAGGCGTCCGCCGCATTCAGAACAGAACTTTGCTTTCGCAGGCTGGCTAGCGTTGCAGACTGGACAGACCACTTCGGGTGATTCGGTGTGAAACCCATCGTTTGGTCGGTTGAACTCAACGGACTTTGCAGCTTCGCTCGCAAACGTGCAAAGGATCGATTGAATGACTTGAATCGTATCGTCCTTGTTGCTTGGCGAATTTCGCTGCGGGTCAGCGACGCACCGAAAGCAACCGTTGCTATCGGTACAGTCGCAATTTCGAATTCGGTCTTCAACCTTCTCGAGCAGCGAGGGCATTTGCTCAAAAGCGATTTCAGTGAGATTTACGCCGTCGTAGACGTTGTCATAAAGAAAGATCGAAACCGATCCATCAGCGTTCTTTTCAATCCCTGATGACACGTCCTGGGTGTCACAAGGACCTGCAATGATCGGAAAGAGATTCACCATTAGACGTTCTATCGAAGCTAGTGGTGCATCGATGGGTCCTGACGATAGGTGACCGAGTCGCTCGACAAAGTTTTTCTTTAGAGTCAAAGCTACACCCTCGGTCGGAAGTTGGTGTCGAGGCATACCGGTCACTTTGTTAGTGCGTAGTACCTTACCCGAAGGTTCCTTTTCGGTTACCGACTGCAAGAACTCCGTAACCTCAATCCGTCCAAGTGTGAGCTGAATGCTTGCATACTCAGATATCCGAATGGGATACTGCTGCCGGATTTTCTTGAGTACAAGAGAGGATGTTTCATTTCTGGTTACCTCCTGCTTGAGTCGCACGATTTTCTTGCCTGTGATTATGTCCATCACCCTGTAGATTCGACCGTTATGTCGATAAAGGGCGCCACGAGGTGCTTCTCGAAGCAGATGGAAACTGCCGATCTCACCAATCGTTTCTTGGTCACAGATCAATTGGTAATTGGACTCACCCGTATTGCGTATGCTCACCTCTGCATGCGGGGTCGATAGGTAAAACTCTGGGCGATTCAGTTTCCCTTCGTCTCTAAGTTGCTGTATGGTCGCCGCGGTAGGGCCAAGGATCTCAAGATCCAAAGAAGATTCACCTTGAGGGGATTCGGCCATTGCACAGGCATAATGTTGGCAAGCGACTCGTTCGTTGGCGAGATTCAATGCAAGCGTTTCATTTCTCCGCTCGAATAACACTTGGGGATTTCTAGCGTAATACGCATCGATTGGTGAATCCCCAGGTATGAGTAGAATCGCTCCTTCTCTCCCGGCACGGGCCACACGGCCTGCTCGTTGCCATAGGCTCATCATTGAGTGCGGTAAACCAACACAGATTACGACGTCCAAACCGCCGATATCGATCCCAAGTTCTAGAGCACTCGTTGAGAATACTAGGGACTTGGTTCCGTCACGGAGTTGTCCCTCGATAGTCTCTCTCTCTTCTGCGGTTAAGCCAGATCGATACACTGCGACGTGACTTTCCAAATCACCATTCGGTCTTCGCATCTTCGCTAGCATGCGTTCTGCAGTGATGCGACTAGGGCAAAATGCCAAGACACGCAGCCCGGCGTCAACGAGTGATTTTGCGAGTCGTCGAGAGAATTCAAGGTAGTTCTCAGTACCACTGAGAACAAAGAACTTTCGGCGTCCTTGTTTACTCCCGTCTTGATCTGTGCCAATCAGATGAAAATCCGCACCGACCAATTCCCGGAGGTGCGACTGAGGATCCTCAACTGTTGCACTGGTTGCAACAAACGTTGGATTCGAGCCGTGAAACTTGCAAACTTGCCGCAATCGTCGCAAGATGTATGAGACATTCGTTCCGAAGATACCCCGATATTCATGGCATTCATCGATGGCGACAGTCTTGAGATTTTTGAAGAAAGAAGCCCATTGGTTTTGGTGGTACTGAAGAATCCCCAAGTGAAGCATGTCAGGGTTCGTTAGCAGAATCTGGACTTGCTCGCGTACGGCTCTACGTTGCTCGGACGGTGTATTTCCGTCGTATCGACTTACTAGATGAGGTTTCGACGCCATCCTCGACCGAAGATCAGGCACGGCCTGTATGATTGAGCACAAT
>JAUMAI010000351.1:0-8352 GCA_032116775.1 Pirellula sp.
CGTGCTCGGAGCGTCATTGGTGTGAAGGGTGCTAAACACCAAGTGCCCGGTCAGCGAGGCTTGAATCGCAATTTCACCCGTTTCCAAATCGCGGATCTCGCCCACCAAAATAATGTCGGGATCCTGACGCAAAATAGCCCGCAAACAGGAAGCGAAGGTCACGCCGATTTCAGGATCGACCGGAATCTGCACGATACCGTCGATATCGTACTCGACTGGGTCTTCGGTCGTGATCAACTTATCTTCGATGTGGTTCAACTCGCTCAAAGCAGAGTACAGAGTCGTTGTCTTTCCCGAACCGGTCGGACCGGTAACCAACACGATACCGTTGGGACGTTCGCAAACTTTGCGAAACTCACGCAGTACACGTTCATCCATACCGACGTTATTGAGCGACAGAGACACCACAGATCGGTCTAACACTCGCATAACGACGCTCTCGCCGAACAAAGTCGGCAGAACGCTGACACGCAAGTCGACCGGGTGACCACCGATCATCAGCTCAATACGACCGTCTTGAGGCAGACGTCTTTCAGCGATATCCAAGTTGGCCATAACCTTGATGCGGGTCGTGATTGCGAAGGCCAAATGGCGAGGTGGTGGCACCATTTCATACAACACACCTTCCGCCTTAATACGAATGCGGAATTCATCCTCAAACGGTTCGAAATGAATATCGCTGGCATGATCTTTAATTGCCAACAACATCACCATGTTCAATAGCTTTCGCACCGGCGCGCTATCGGCCAGGGCTTCAGCATCGGTCAGATTGAAAGGCCCTTCACTTTCCAGGGCTTTGGCTGCTTGGAAGAGCTCTTCATCATCCTCAAGGGCCTTAACGATTCTTTCAACCGACTCTAGATCCGAGGAGTAATAACGTTCGATGGCAGCCCGAATATCACGCTCGGTCGCTATCACCATTTCGATATCGAAACCTAAGAACGTTCGAAGCTCATCTTCGATTACTAGATTCTGCGGATCGCAGGTGGCAACTGTTAGACGGCGGCCATCGAATTTGACTGGTATCACGCGGTACATTTGCGCCATCGTCTCGGTCATTTTATCGATGACATCGGGCGGCAAAGCGACATCGGTTAGCTGCACGACTTTCATCGACATCTGCTCGGCCAACGCTTGGGCGAGCTGATCGTCGGTGATAAGTCCCATATCCTCAGCGATTCGCCCAATCATCGATCCAGGTTGTTGCTGCTGTTCTTCCAGCACAACCTGCAATTGATCGTCGGTAATGAAACCAAGGTCGACAAGAATCTGACCTAGTTTGCGAATTGCCATAGCCGAAAAACCTTGTTGAGAAGACTACCTATTGAGAAGACAGTTCGAATCAAGCGATCAAACCGCGTCAGGGCTTTGATTGCTTTTAAAACATCAGTGCCCACCGCCGGCGGGTGCGCCATGATCAAAATCTTCCGCTTCGTCCGATTCCATAATACCGCGTCGTGCGTTGACGATGCGCTTGGCCAAGTCATCGGGACGATGCGATTTAGCCAAGACATCTTCGACGGTACATTTGCCATCTCGCCAGAGACTGAACAACGCATCGTCCATCAAATTCATACCGAACTTTGCACCGGTTTGAATGGCAGAGTTAATACGGAATGTCTTGTTTTCGCGGATCAAGTTGGCGATACCAGGCGTAACCACCAAGACCTCATAAGCCGCCACACGACCACCGCCATTTTTCGGCAGCAGGGTTTGTGCAACCACACCGATCAAAGACGTACTGAGCTGCGTACGAATCTGATCTTGCAAGTTTCCGGGAAACGCGTCGATCATACGGTTGACCGTACCCTGAGCACTGTTGGTATGCAGGGTGCCGAATACAATGTGACCTGTTTCTGCCGCCGCAATCGCCGCTGAAATCGTTTCCAAGTCACGCATTTCGCCCACCAGAATCACGTCAGGGTCTTGACGCAGAGCGCGGCGAATCGCCTCCGCAAAGCTCGGTACGTCCACCCCAACTTCACGCTGGTTGATCGTCGATTTTTTGTGTTCGTGATAGAATTCGATCGGGTCTTCGATCGTGATAATATGGTGATCGTGACTCTCGTTGAGATAGTTGATCAAGGAAGCCAGGGTCGTACTCTTACCCGAACCGGTAGGGCCCGTTACCAAGAACAAGCCACGTGGACGTTGCACGAGCTTGACGACCGATTCCGGCAAACCCAATTGCTCTGGCGTGAGCTTGTCATTGGGGATCTGACGCAACACCATCGAGATGTTGCCGCGTTGCTTAAAAATCGACACGCGAAAACGAGCCAAATCGCCGAAGGCGAAACCGAAGTCCGAACTACCCGCTTCCTGCAGTTCGCGTTGGCAACGCTCTGGAGCAATACTCTTCATCAAAGAAACGGTGTCATCGGGCTCGAGCACCTTGGTCTCCAGCTTGCGCATTCGGCCATGCAAGCGGAACACGGGAGGCTGGCCGACCACAATATGGATATCACTCGCCCCTTGCTTCACGGCAGCTTGAAGCAGCTTATCGATCAGAATCGTTGCCATAAATCTTCCTGAAACTCAACGGATGCCAAACTCAAACACTGAAGTGAAAACCGAGCTTAGGAGTTACCCTACCCACCCTAAACTACGCCTTCTTACCGACAAACTCTTCGTAAACCTGCGCTAACGCAATGTCCTCAATCTCCGTCTTCTTAGCGACGCGATACACCTCTTCGAGGGTGGTAATGCCGCGAAGAACCTTGCGAATACCATCGCAGTACAACGTCGTCATTCCTTCGCGGATGGCGGCGTCGCGGAGTTCGATCGAACTCTTCGCTTTGAACATCATCTCGCGCAGCTTGGAATTAACGACCATCAATTCATAAATACCGATGCGGCCTCGATAGCCACTCTTACCGCAATAGGCACAGCCTTTCCCTTTGGAAAACTCCGCGGTTGCCGCCACTTCTGGGGGAATGCCTGCATCTGCTAACACCGAAGCGGGAAGCGTCGTTTTTTGCTTGCATCGTTTGCAAATAGTGCGAACCAAACGCTGAGCCAACACGCCGTTGACGGAGCTAGCCACCAGGTAACCAGGCACACCCATATCCACCATGCGTGTAATGGCACTGGGCGCATCGTTCGTATGCAATGTACTAAATACCAAGTGTCCAGTTAAGCTGGCTTGGATACCCATCGAAGCGGTCTCGGTATCGCGCATCTCGCCGACGAGAATGATATTGGGTGCCTGACGCAACATCGCTTTAATGATGCGGGCGAAGTCGAGTCCAATGTTGTGGCGAACTTCGACCTGGTTGATCCCGGGTAAGTAGTATTCCACTGGATCTTCCGCGGTGATGATCTTGCGGTCGGGGCGATTGAGAGCATTAAGGCAAGCGTACAGGGTAGTGGTTTTTCCCGATCCGGTCGGACCGGTCACCAACAAGATCCCGTTGGGACGCTTGATGAGGTTCATAAAGGTCTTGAAGTCGCGATCCGCCAGCCCCAACTGACGAACCCCCACCTTGATGTTATCCTTATCGAGGATACGCATAACTGAGGATTGGCCGTGGTTGGTTGGAATAATGCTGACTCGAAGATCGAGTTCCTTTTCCCCGACGGTCACTTTGATACGACCGTCTTGGGGACGCCGCCGCTCAGCGATGTCCATTTTGGCGAGAATTTTGATACGCGATAACACCGCCCCCAACAAACGGCGGGGGGGGCTGTCACGCTCGACCAGAACACCGTCAATGCGGTAACGGATTCGCACCCGATCCTCAAACGGCTCGACGTGAATATCCGAGGCGCGTAACTGGACCGCTTCTTGAATCATCAAATGCACCAGTTTCACAACCGGCGCGCTATCTTCATCAACCCCCTCATCGGAACTGCGAGACGATTCATCGGTGACCGTAAAGTCGATTTGCGTATCGGTGAATTCTTGCATCATCGAGTCAGCCGATTCACCTTCGACCTGACCGTAATAGCGGTTGATGGATTCCGCGATGCTTTGGCGAGGGGCCAGGGCGGTTTCGATGCGGCGATTAAGAATAAATCGGAGCTTTTCGATCGTTTCAAAGGCCATCGGGTCGCTAATGAGCACCTTCAGAGCATCGCCATCTTCGGCGATGGGAATCACATTCTGTTCGCGTGCGACGGACTCGGGAACCAATTGAATCACTTCATCTGGGATTCGAATCGCGCCTAGATCGACGAATTCCATCTTGTGGAATTCCGCCATCGCCTGAGTTACCTCTTCAGGCGTACAGTATCCTAGCTGAATGAGGCAGTCACCGATCGGCTTATTGATTTCGCGAGCCATTCGCGTCGCTTCGCTAAGCTGGTCCAGGCTGACCACGCCACGATGAAGCAGCAAATCGGTATATTCGCGCATCGGTTGATCCATATCGGAGACCTCCAGGTCGACAAAGCTCATCAATTCCGAAAAAAATGCCCCCTTCAACCACTCCCGGGCCCACCCCACAATACCCCGATGGTTTCGGGAACGCTCGGCGGCTGGGACTATGATTGAAACAGGTCAGGCAAAACAGTGCTGCGAGCCGAATAGTCTTTAGAGAGCGAAACGGCTCTTTCCCCGGTCATTTACTCCGACTGCAGCCAGAAAAGTCTTTTTGGCAGCGGCCTGGCGTGGAATCACTGGTAACGGCCCCGGGACCACCGTCGACAGCAGGGCCCAATGACGTCAAGATCATGGCAACCGCTGGGTACCGGCAATTGTAGGGCGAATCGGGTTAGAAAAGACAAAATCGGCGCAACAACGCCTCTCGATCATCTTGACTGACGCCCCCCTCGGTTGTCAACAAAAGCAGATTGCGAGTTCTGTTATATTTCGAACGAAAAGGTAATTGGCATGGGTAATAACGATTCGAGATGGGCTTTGGTCACCGGGGCTGCGTCAGGAATCGGCCGCCAGATAGCGATTCAGCTGGCTGCCGATGGCTTCAAAATCGCCGTGAACCACCTCGATCATCAGGAGGCTGCCGCCGAAACGCTCCGCCTGGTGGAGCAGGCTGGCAGTTCCGGTATTTCCTTGAAAGGGGATGTCGGTAAAAGCGAAGATGTCTCCCGCATGTTTTCAGAATTGCGCCAAGTTACCGGCCGATTAGATGTCTTGGTCAATAACGCAGCCGTTCAAACATTTGCCCCACTATTGGATCTGGCCGAAGAGGACTTTGATCGCACGATACGCACCAACCTCAAAGGGACATTCCTCTGTTCGCAACAGGCAGGCCGATTGATGCGAGAGCAGGGCAGGGGAGTAATTATCAACATCGGTTCGGGAGCGAATCATATTCCTTTCCCATGCTTAGGTGACTACTGCGCGAGCAAAGGTGGAATCGAAATGTTGACCAAAGTGTCAGCTGTCGAGTTCGGTAAATTTGGAGTACGTGTAAATTGCATCGCTCCTGGTGCAATCGAAAACGAAAGAACAAAACTCGAAAGCCCAGAGTATGGACAGACTTGGGCGAACTTGACTCCACTGGGACGCCCAGGCAGCGAGAGTGATGTTGCCGACATGGTAAGTTTCCTGTGCAGCGACAAAGCTAGTTTTGTCAGCGGCCACACGATCTATGTTGACGGGGGTCTATGGGGTCGCAATCAGTGGCCCTACAGTTTTTAAAACCACAATATCTCCCTGGCAGTTATTAAACGTTACTGCACACCGGTCGCTAGCCAACCAAAAGCGCGACCGGTTTTTTCACTTACACCAGAAACATTTGCTTGTTGGGCAGCCCCGCTATCAGCCGAATATAAGGCTCGCCCATCCTTGCTGAAACGCAGATCTGTAATAGCAGATCCGCGATGTCGATCGATACTAAATAATTCGCGCGGTCTCACATCAACCGTAGGACTAGCAAACCAAGTTGTCATGCTTCCATCGCGCGTGCCCACAACGAGCGTAGCATCTCGAGGAGAGCAAGCTACCGCTGTGATTGGCGATTCCATTTTGAGGACTTCGAAATTTAACGGTGCAGCATCGTTTGCTTGACTCTGGCTGGAAACAAAAACCAACTCCTGTTCTCCGAGTCCGACAAGCAAATACCAGTGATCTTCATTTTTCTGATCGTTGCTCAATGACTCTTTAAACCAACTCATGGAAGATAATTTCTTATCTCCGCGTAGCCCCTGAAGATTTCCGATGGTCATTTCTTGATCTAGATTTCCAAGATCTGCTACCACGACTTCGTTATCGCTATTGATCCGTGCGAGCTTGGAACCATCAGGATGCCATGCTGCCAATTCGCAGTCTTGCCAAGCCTTTAGCACCTGCAGCTTTGCAACATCACAAAGCAATACAAGCGAACCAGCTTTCCCCTTGCCTCCAACCAGTAATTGGCTTCCGGAAGAAGACAACTTGACCCATTGTAGTTTTTCTAAACCTTCCTCAAAAAGAAATTCGCTTGGCCATCTCTTCCAAGTAGCCTCGCTCTCATCGGAAGCTGTAGCGAACCAGATTTCGCCATGCCGATGCAAAGTCACCCAATTCTTATTAGCACTATCGGAATCAGCATCGATACATTCAGTCCGTCCCAAACTGGTCGACTTCACCAAGCCATCAGCGTCTCGATATCGTACTGGTAAAAAGTGAACCACGCCGGCCGCACTATTCCTACCGACATTAAGAACCGCTAAACCTGAATCTTTAGCTACCTTCAGAACCTTACATGGTTGCTCAACTGCGGAATTATCCAACACCTGCTTCGCAGTGACTGGTACTCGATCTAATTCCTCATTAAGCCATACAGAATTAGGAAACTCACTGATTTCTGCAGGGAGCGCATTTGCTGAATTCGGGTGGACTCGCACACCCAATGCCGCCATCAAGTCACCCGTAGCTTGAGATCGATATCCATACCGAACGACAATATCAACTTGATCTTGTCCTTGGCTATCCTTGGTCACCTTAATATCGCAGATATGTTTATCGCGTTGAATTTTCGAATCCGAGACTGCCAGTTTCTCTAGCCGATCAAAATACTTCGGGCTTGGCGTCAATTGATTTGCCTCTAAATCCCAAGCGACCAAGGCAGCGTCATTCTCAAAGCTCGTATTCCGGAGCACATAAATTCTCTTACCAGCCGCGTTCCAAGCCACACCAATCGTTCTAGCGAAGTTGTTTCCAAAAGCGAGCGAATCATCTTTGGCGACGACTCGAGGAGTATTCCGTGCATCAACTACCCAAACCTTACCGCGTCCATCGACAACAGCTACGATTGACTTATCGAAAGGATGACACGCAATATCGACCGCCGTAATATCAACTTGCTCATCCTGACAGGCGTACTCTTCGCGACCATCGAGCGATGCAACCACCAAACGCGATTCATCCGCGATAACTAATCGCGTACCATCCTCAATCAGCTTTAATCGCGGAACATTCTTACCAACTCTCGTCCAACGATTGAGCATTTCTCCAGAATTGAGTTCCCAGACGCAAATCTCTTGTAGCGGATCGTCCGATCGTCGCTCTGTTGCAACAAACTCGCCGAGGCGACAGATCGTCACCAACCGATTGGCTTGCTCGGAGAAATCAGCATCTGCAAATTCAGCGCCTGGTGTATGCCCCGGGTAACTTAACTTACCATCCCTGGCACCATCGGCATTTTCACTCCAACGACAGACCACTCCATTCTTATCTACCCACCAACCCGACTCTCCATTACCTTCTCCCCCCGTCGCGACCAGCGCTTCTTGTGCCGTCGGCATTGACACCAACGCTCTCTTGCTTTGTTCAGAAAGATTCCACCGAATGAGCCGACCGGCACGATCGCCAGCAATTACTTCCTCCTGATTCAAACGAAAACCATCCACAACTGATTCGGTCAAACCTCGAAGCGTCTGCTCATATTCCCAAGCTCTCTTCCCAGCTTTATCAGCTGTCTTCAAAATATGAACATTCGAATCCAGCGTCACAACTAGCACTCGACCATCCGACATCGGACGAATGTGGCGTACTGAGCCTTGAGATTGATCCTGCTGAATTTCTCCGATGATCTTTAAAATCTGCTCACCGCCATCCAGAATTGCTTTTTCTCCCAACAGCAATCGTCCATCTCTTGTTCCGACTAAATAATCACCAGTCTTAGTGACTGGGACAGCCGCGCTGGCAAGACGAGCCATGGACTCGTCAAAGCGAAAGCCTACCGTTTCTCCAGATTGCAAATCACATTCGTACACGAACAGTTCTTTGCTACCATCGCTGAGATAAACCGTAGACACACAACTTACATAATCTGCCTTTTCATCACCTACAAAGTGAATATCGCCCAATTCTCCTTTGCCTTGAAAACGCAGTTTTTCCTTCTGAGTTGGATCGAGCCTGCCATCGCGTTCCCAAACATAAATTCCCTCATTACATCCAGCTATAAA